>JAFWZS010000023.1 GCA_017522205.1 Clostridia bacterium | reverse complement strand
TACTGTAACGGTAAACGGCAAAAAGATTGTAAAGCAGAAAAATTGCACTTATATTATGCTTCATAAGCCCCGTGGCTTCATCACTACCATGAGCGATGAAATGGACAGAAAGTGCGTAGCTGAGCTTATCAAGGATGTACCTGTAAGAGTGTATCCGGTCGGCAGACTTGACAGAGACAGTGAAGGTATGCTTCTTTTCACTAACGACGGTGAATTTGCAAACGCAATGACACATCCCACGAAGCACGTACCGAAGACCTACCGAGTAACAGTTCGTCCTTCAATTTCAGAAGAGCAGATTACAGCACTAACTCAGGGTGTAATTATTGACGACAGAAAAACTGCACCTGCTGAGGTTCGTGTAATTCTCAAAGAAGAGGGCAGAGTGGTCCTTGAAATCATTCTCTATGAAGGCAGAAACCGACAAATAAGAAAAATGTGCGAAGAGGTCGGCCTTGAAGTTGCAAGACTTAAAAGAACGGCTATCGGTTCGATTAAGCTTGGTATGCTTAAGCAAGGCGATTGGCGTGAACTCAATGAAGATGAAGTCAGAAAGCTTATGATAGCAGCTGATATGGACAGAAAGAAGAAGTAATATGATTTTTTTCAAATCTACAGTAAAAGATAACAATACAGTGCTTTTTGAAGCAGTTGAAAATGAGCTTTCTTGCGGTGAATGCACTCTTGATTTAAGCGAAAAAAATGCAGTTATTGATAGCATTACATTTGATAAAGAAAAGCCGTTTTTAGCTGAGGGACTTTTGAAAGCAGCATACAACTACGCAGCGACAAAAAACTTCTATATGGGCGTTTGTAAATGCGAAAATATCTCAGCGCTTCTCCTTCGTATCGGCTTTGAAAAGACCGAAAACGGATATATTTCAGACATTCCTTCAATTCTTATGGGAAGTTGCTGCAAAAAGTGAAGTTTTTATCCGTAATTATTTGACAAATACGGTGCTACGATATATAATTAAAAGGATATAAATCTCTCTTTGCATATATTAATTCAAAGAGCAGAAGAAAGGACGCTGTTTAAATCTTTTAGGCAGCAAATATTTCAATGATCAGAAGTATGACAGGTTTCGGAAGAGCTCAGCAGATTCTTGACGGTATGAGCATTTCCGTGGAAATTAAAAGCGTAAACCACAGATATTTTGATTTTTCATCACGTGTTCCCAGAGTTTACGGTTTTCTTGAAGAAAAGCTGAAATCTTATATTCAGTCAAGAGTTGCAAGAGGTAAAATTGAATGCTTTGTTCAGATTGAAGCTCTTGAAATTGAAGACTGCGAGGTTTCAGTTAACCACTCTTTAGCTGCAGGTTACATTAATGCACTCAAAGAGCTTTGCGAAAGATATAACCTTCGTGACGATATTACTGTCGGCAGCGTTGCAAGAAACCATGATATTTTCTCCGTTCATAAAAGTGAAGCTGATGAGGAAAGAATTTGGAACGCAGTTAAAGCTGTTGCAGATCTTGCGCTTAATTCCTTTGTTTCAATGAGAGAAAGAGAGGGTGAAAAGCTTAAGGCTGATATTCTTTCTCGTTGCGACACAATTCTCGGACATGTTTCATACATTGAGGAGCGTTCACCTGAAACAGTTGCTGAATACAATAACAAGCTTATCGAAAGAATCAAGACTGTTCTTGAGGATGTTCAGGTTGATGAACAGAGAATTCTGACCGAAGCTGCAATTTATGCGGACAAGGTTGCGGTTGCTGAAGAAACTGTAAGACTTCGCAGCCACATAGAACAGATGCACGAATTTATGGAAAGCAAGGAAGCAATCGGCAGAAAGATGGATTTCCTTGTTCAGGAATTCAACCGTGAAGCAAACACAATCGGCTCAAAGGCTCAGGATGTTGAAATTGCAAGACGTGTAATCGATATCAAGGCTGAGGTTGAAAAAATCAGAGAACAGGTGCAGAACATCGAATAATCGAAAGGGGAAGTACAATGAAGCTTATAAATATCGGTTTCGGTAATATGATTAACGCAAACAGACTTGTTGCAATTGTAAGCCCCGATTCTGCTCCCATAAAACGTATTATCCAGGAATGCAAGGAAAGAGGCACTCTTATTGATGCAACCCAGGGAAGACGCACTAGAGCAGTTATAATTATGGACAGCGACCATGTAATTCTCACTTATCTTCAGTGTGAAACCGTTGCGAACCGCCTTGAGGCTGACACCTACGAGGAGGAAAACGACGATGAGTAAGGGACTTCTTGTTGTAATTTCTGCTCCCTCGGGCTGCGGCAAGGACACAATAATCAATGAAATTGTGAAAGAAATGGGCAATGAAGCTTCAATTTCCGTTTCAATGACCACAAGAGATATGCGTCCCGGTGAAGCTGAAGGTGTAAATTACTACTACGTTTCAAGAGAGCAGTTTGAGGAAAACATCAGAAACGGCGAAATGCTCGAATACACAACCTACGGTTCAAATTATTACGGCACACCGGTTGGTCCTGTAAAAGAAAAACTGAAAAACGGCAAAGTAGTTTTCCTCATTATTGAGGTTGAAGGCGGAGAAAATGTGAGAAAGATTTTCCCAGACTGCGTAAAAATATTCGTTATACCTCCTTCAATGTATGAGCTTGAGAAAAGGCTGCGTGGCAGAGGCTCAGACAAAGAAGAAGTTATAAAAGAAAGAATGGAAATTGCAAAAACTGAGCTTCAGAGAGCAACGGAGTATGACTATATTGTAGAAAACGATGTACTGGAAGAAGCTATCAGCGATATAAAAACAATAATCAGAGCTGAACAGCTCAGAATCAACATTATGCAAACTAAATTAAGAGAGGTAATTGAAAATGCTTAATCCCGATTTAAGAGATTTACTCCAGAACAAGACAAGCCGTTACTCACTTGTAACAGCTGTTGCAAAAAGAGCGAGAGTTGTTTCAGAAACTCCCGAACTCAACGAAAAATGCGGTACAGAAAAGCCCGTAACATACGCTCTTGATGAGTTCCTTTCAGGCAAGCTTAAAATTGTTGAGCCTGAAGAAATCAGAAATATCTGATAAATTAGTTTTAAATAAAGGTGTGAAATGATATGAAACAGTTTCTTGTAGATGTTGCAATTGAAAATGTTGCATATCATTTTGACATTTTATACACCTATTGTGTTCCCGATAATCTCCTTAACAGAGAGCTTAAAGGAATGCGCGTCATGGTGCCTTTCGGCAGAGGAAAAAATGCAAAACGCCAGGGTGTGATTTTCGGTGTATCGCAAAAAGAAACTGAAGAGGTCGTAAAACCTATTATCAGTCTACTTGACGAAAATCCCGTTGTAAGTGATGAAATGCTTGAAATTGCCCGTTTTCTCAAAGACAGAACCTTTTGCACATACTTTGAAGCTATAAAGGTGCAGATGCCTACCGGATTCAGCTTCAAGACAACAGAAAACTATTTTGCGGTTGTCCCTGACGAAAAAGTGAAGATCAATGAGGAGCTGAAAAAAGTATATGACTATATGCTTTCCTTCGACTGTGTGCTTTCAAAAAAGCAGATTTTCACCGAGCTCAATCTTCCTTCGGACAGTAAGGTTTTAGAGAAACTAATCGCTAAAAATCTTGTTATCAAGAGCTATGATGCTGTGAAGAAAATAGGGGATTTAACCCAGAAAACTGCAGAGATTACTCTGACTGATGAAAACTACGAAGAAATTTTCAACAAACTCAGTGAAAAGCAGAAAAGCGTTGTCCGTGTTCTTAAAGATGTCGGCATCGCAAGTCTAAAAGACATCTGTTATTTCACAGGAGTTACACCTGCAGTTATTAAAACACTCAGCAAAAAAGGAGTAGTTGTCATTTCGGACAAGCCGAAATACCGCATTCCGAAAATGGTTATGTCTGCCAAAAGCAAGGAGCAGATTACGCTTACCGCCATTCAGCAGAAAGCTTTTGATGAACTTTCTCAAAAGTACCGAAACGGAAGCGGAGTCGCACTATTATACGGCATTACAGGAAGCGGTAAAACCTCTGTTTTTCTTAAGCTTATTGATGAGGTAATATCAGAAGGCAGACAGGTTATTGTAATGGTGCCTGAAATTGCACTTACTCCACAGATGATGGCCATTTTCAAAGGCAGATACGGAGATGAGGTTGCAATTTTTCACAGTGCCCTTTCTGTTGGCGAGCGAAAAGATGAATACCGCCGTGCTGCAAACGGTGAGGTTAAAATCGTTGTAGGTACACGCTCAGCAGTTTTTGCACCCTTTAAAAATATCGGACTTATCGTTATTGACGAGGAGCAGGAGCATACTTATAAATCAGAATCATCACCGCGTTATCATACAAAAGATGTTGCAAAATTCAGAGCAGTGAAGCATAACGCTCTTGTTGTTCTTTCCTCTGCAACGCCAAGTATTGAAAGCTACACCAATGCAGCAAGCGGAAAGTATAGTCTTCACACGCTCACAGAGAGATACGGCACTGCTGTTTTACCCGACGTCACCGTTGTGGATATGAAGAAGGACAGACAAAGCGGCAATAAATATGCTATAAGCTCAGAGCTTCTTGAAGCACTCGAAAAGAATCTTCAGGATAAAAAGCAGTCCATTCTCCTCATTAACAGAAGAGGGTATAACACCTTTGCTGCATGTGACAGCTGCGGAAGCGTTATTTCCTGCCCGTCGTGCAGTATATCAATGACGTACCATAGCGCTAACAATCGCCTGATGTGTCATTATTGCGGCTACTCGATGCCTTTCACAAGCAGTTGTCCCGAATGCGGAAAGGACCATGTCAGATACTCAGGTTTCGGCACACAGAAAATCGAAAAAGAAATCGAAGAGCTTCTGCCAGATGCAAAGGTTCTCCGTATGGACACAGATTCAGCTTCATCAAGGCAGGATTTCGAAAAAGGTCTTTCGGAGTTTTCAGAGGGTAAATATGATATTATGCTCGGCACTCAGATGGTTGCAAAAGGTCTTGACTTTGAAAAAGTTACTCTTGTCGGTGTTATAAGTGCTGATCAGCAGCTAAATAACGACGATTTCAGAAGCGAGGAAAAAACCTTTGACCTTCTTACTCAGGTTGTGGGCAGAGCCGGCAGAGGTGAAAACAAAGGTACTGCAATCATACAGACAATGACACCTGAAAATCATATTATCAGACTTGCTCAGAAGCAGGACTATCGTTCATTCTACAATAATGAAATAATCATAAGAAAAACGATGCTTTATCCGCCATACTGCGACCTTTGTTCAGTATGTTTCATCAGCGAAAAGGAGAACAATGCTCTTTTATGTTCAAAAGAATTTCTTACGGAATTAAGACGGATAACATCTGAAAAATATAAAAAACAGAAAATCATTGTTCTTGGACCTATGCCACCGAGAATTTCAAAAATCAACAATAAATACGGATACAGAATAATC
Source organism: Clostridia bacterium (assembly GCA_017522205.1). Classification (GTDB taxonomy): domain Bacteria; phylum Bacillota; class Clostridia; order Oscillospirales; family Acutalibacteraceae; genus UBA6857. Next base: position 7,460 of record JAFWZS010000023.1, on the reverse strand, counting down.
ATAAAGTGTAAAAACTCAAAGGATTTCAGAAGTATGATTTCAGAGCTTCTTGTTTCTTTCGGTAAGAATCCGAAATTCCGTGATGTAACAGTTACGGCAGACATCAATCCAGAGAGCCTCACTTAAAGGAGTAATTAAAATGGCTATAAGACAAATTGTAACATCAGAAGACCCGATTTTAAGAAAAACAAGCAGAAAGGTTGAAAAGTTTGACGAAAAGCTTTGCACACTGCTTGATGATATGAGAGAGACCCTGAAAAAAGCTGAAGGTGCAGGTCTTGCAGCAGTTCAGGTCGGTATTCTCAGAAGAGTTGTTCTCGTTGATGTAGGCGACGGTCTTCTCGAGCTTATCAACCCCGAGATTATCGAGACAAAAGGTGAAGTTGAAGACACCGAAGGCTGCCTTTCGGTTCCCGGCGAATGGGGACTTGTAAAAAGACCTGAATACGTTAAAATCAAAGCTCAGGACAGAAGGGGAGTCTGGAGAAGATACGAGGGTACAGACCTTAAAGCACGTTGCTTCTGCCACGAAATAGACCACCTTGACGGCATAATCTATACTGATAAGGTGACAAAGAAGCTCACTCCCGAAGAGGCTCAGAATTTCAGAAGTAAAAATAAAGGAGAATAAGCCTTATGAAAATCGCATTTATGGGCACACCTGATTTTGCAGTTGACTGTCTCAGAGCCCTTGCTGAATCAGAACATGAGGTTGTAGGTGTGTTCTGTCAGCCTGATAAACCCGTCGGAAGAAAGCAGGAGCTTACTCCTCCCGACGTAAAAGTAGAGGCGTTAAAACACAATCTTCCCGTTTTTCAGCCTGTTTCTCTCAGAAACGGCAAGGGCGTTAAAATTCTAAGTGAAATCAACCCCGACCTTATTATAGTTGTAGCATACGGAAAGATTCTTCCTGACGATGTTCTTGCTTTTCCGAAATACGGATGCATTAACATTCATGCTTCAATTCTGCCTAAATACAGAGGTGCTTCACCCATTCATTTTGCAGTACTTAACGGCGATGAGGAAACCGGCGTAACTTCAATGCAGATGGACAGCGGCCTTGATACAGGAGATATTCTCCTCGTTAAAAAAGCAAAAATCGGCATTAACGATACAACCGAAAAAATGTATGAAGTTCTTGCTCCTTTAGGTGCAGAGGTTCTTATGGATACAATTGCACTTCTCGAAAAGGGTGAGTTAAGCCCTATAAAACAGGATGACAGTCTCGCAACAAAAGTAGGTCTTCTCTCAAAGGATATGAGTGCCGTTGACTGGACAAAATCTGCTTTCGAAATTCACAACAAAATCAGAGGTCTTTACAGCTGGCCGGGTGCAAGCACAATTCTCGGTGGAAAAACTTTAAAGCTTCATTCATCGGTTTTATCAGATAAAAAAGGAAATAATATTCCCGGTGAAGTTGTTGACTGCAAAGGTAAAATTGTTGTTGCCTGCGGAGACAATAACTGCATTGAACTTACTCTTATTCAGCTTGAAGGCAAAAAGAGGATGGACGCTGCTTCATTCCTTAACGGCTATCAGCTGAGCAAAGGGACAGTTTTAGGTAAATAATTAATTTTAGGAAGTGAATAAATGATCTGGTACGATTATTATTATCTCATTCTTGTTATACCTGCACTTATAATCTCAGGTATTGCACAGTGGAAGGTTAAAAGCACTTATAACAAAATGTCCCATTTTCAGAACAGAAAAGGACTTACCGGTGCTGAGGCTGCTGCGAGAGTTCTTTCTTACTATGGAATTACAGATGTTCAGATTCATCAGACACAAGGTAAGCTCAGCGACCATTATGACCCGAGAAGCAATGTCATAAGACTTTCCTCTGAAGTATACTCAGGTCGCTCAATAGCATCAGTCGGTATAGCTTGTCATGAGGCAGGTCATGCAGCTCAGCACGCACAGAATTATGCTCCAATCAAGGTGCGTAACGCTGTTCTGCCCGTTGCAAATATCGGCTCAAGTCTAGGCTTTACAATTGCAATCATCGGTTATTTTATCGGCATCAGTCCTCTTATTGATATCGGTATTATTCTTTTTGCAAGTGTTGCTGTTTTCCAGCTTGTTACTCTTCCCATAGAGTTCAACGCAAGCAGAAGAGCACTTTCTGTAATTACCGAAACAGGTATGCTTGATGAAATTGAAACAGGCAAGGCAAAGCAGGTGCTTTCAGCCGCTGCAATGACCTATGTTGCCGCACTTTTGGTTTCAATTATGTCACTTTTACGACTTATTTTAAGAACAAGAAACAGGAGGAACTGACTTAATGCCGGATGCAAGACAGATTGCGTTTAACGCACTTTGTAAACTTCAGAAAGACAGTTCATATTCAAACATTACTCTTGACGCATTTTTGTCAGGTAGTGAGCTCGACACAAGAGATAAATCTTTTGTGTCTGCTTTGTTTTACGGAGTTATTGAAAGACAGATAACTCTTGACTATAATTTATCCCTTTATCTTTCAAAGCCCATAAAAAAACTGAAACCTGAGGTTCTCACCATAATGAGAATGGGTGCTTATCAACTGCTTTTCATGGAGAAAGTGCCGTCTTCCGCTGCAGTAAACGAATCAGTAAAACTCTCAATAAAAAACTCGCTTCAGTTTGCAAAAGGGCTTATTAATGCAGTTTTGCGAAAGATAAGCACAAATGGATTGAGGCTTCCTGATGAGAACGACAAAGCAAATTATTTAAGTATAAAATATTCCTGTAATCGTTGGCTTGTTGAAAAGTGGCTTAGCGAATATGGGTCAGAGGATACGGAGGCATTTCTCAAAAATTCCCTCGGTGCCTCTGATATTTATATACGTGTAAACACCGAAGAAACGGACAGCGGCAGTCTTATAAAACTTCTTCGTGAAGAAGGAGTAGACGCAGAAAAAACTTATCTTGACGATGCTTTGAAAATCAAATTCGGTGGTACTGATATTGAAAAAATAAAAGCATTTAAAGATGGACTTTTTCACGTTCAGGATCTTGCTTGTCAGCTTTCTGTAAAAGCTCTTGACATAAAAGAAGGTGACAGAGTGTTCGATCTATGCTCTGCTCCCGGCGGAAAAGCCTTCACTGCTGCTCAATACGCCGGAAAAACAGGTGAAGTGCTTGCTTTCGACATATACGAAAACAGAGTGGAACTTATTAAAAAAGGTGCTGAAAGGCTTAACCTCAGCAATATTAAGGCACTTTGCGGCGATGCTTCGGTGTATAATTCAGATCTCGGCTTTGCCGACAGAGTTTTATGTGATGTACCTTGTTCAGGCTTTGGAATAATCGGTAAAAAGCCCGAGATTAAATATAAGTCTCCCGATGAAGCAAAGGAAATCGAAAAGCTTCAGTATCCGATTCTTAAAAACGGTGCAAAATATGTTAAAAAAGGTGGATTACTGCTTTATTCCACCTGCACTCTCTCAAAAGCAGAAAACGAAGAGGTCTGCGAACGGTTCCTTAATGAACATAAAAATTTTGTATCCGTTAAACCTTTGCCCGAAATTACTGATGATATTTTTGTAACTCTTATGCCGCATAAAAACGGCACAGACGGATTTTTCATTGCGCTTTTTGAAAGGAAAGAATAAAAGTGAAGAAAGATATAAAATCAATGACCCTGCCTGAGCTTAAGGAAGAAATACTTCTCCTTGGTGAAAAAGGCTTCAAAGCAGCTCAGATTTATTCCTGGTTACATAAACACGGTGCTGAGAGCTTTGATGAAATGACTAACATTTCAAAAGATCTGCGTGAAAAACTCAAAAATAATTATGATATTTACAATTGCACTATTGAAAAAAAGTTAGTTTCAGTGTATGATGATACAGTTAAGTATTTATTTAGTCTCAATGACGGTGAACTTATCGAATCCGTCGTAATGAAGTATAAGTACGGCTACACTATCTGCGTTTCGAGTCAGGTTGGATGCAAAATGGGATGTAAGTTCTGTGCTTCAGGAATTGCAGGATTTGTAAGAAATCTGACTGCAGGTGAAATTCTTTCTGAAGTTTACACAGCACAAAAGGATTTAGGCATCAGAATTTCCCACATTGTTATGATGGGAGTAGGCGAGCCTCTTGATAATTACGACAATGTTATTAAGTTTCTCTCAATGATTTCAGACGAAAACGGACTCAACATCGGTATGAGAAACATCTCACTTTCAACCTGCGGTGTTGTAAGCGGTATTTATAAGCTTATGGAAGAAAAGCTTCAGCTTACTCTTTCAATTTCACTTCATGCACCAAATGATGCAATCAGAAGTCAGACAATGCCCGTCAACGACAGATGGAATATCGATGAGCTTCTCACCGCCTGCAAGGATTACATCAAAGCAACAAACAGAAGAATATCCTTTGAATATGCGATGATAAGCGGTGTGAATGATTCTGACGAATGTGCAAAGGAGCTTGCTTCCAAGCTGAAAGGAATGCTTTGCCATGTGAATCTCATTCCCGTCAATTCCGTCAAGGAGCGTTCTTACAGAAAAAGCAGTAAGGACAGAATGGAAAGCTTTATAAAAATACTCGAAAAAAGCGGAATAAACGCAACTGTCAGAAGAACTCTCGGCAGCGATATAAACGCCTCTTGCGGTCAGCTCAGAAGAGGAGAGAAAAACTGTTAAAATCATTTAGGAGTGGTAACAATGAAAATTGTAGGCGGTACCCACGTGGGTATGGTCAGAGCAAGAAATGAAGATACTTTCCGTTACGGCACACTGGAAGACGGTACTGCGTGGGCTCTCGTCTGCGACGGTATGGGCGGTGTACACGGCGGCCAGCTTGCTTCAACAATTGCTGCTGATATGGTATCAGAAAAAATCAAAAAGTGTTACAACCCCTCTATGTCTGTTTCTTCTCTTGAAAATCTTCTTCTTTCCGCAGTAACAACGGCTAACGTTATCGTCTATGACCGTGGCGATGTGGATTATAATCTTAAGGGTATGGGCACCACAATTGTTGCTTCAATAGCTAAGGATAATGAGGCGTGCATTGCACACGTGGGTGATAGCAGAGCCTATATAACTGACGGAAAGGAAATCCGACAGGTTACAAAGGACCACTCACTTGTTCAGGAAATGTACGACAGCGGAAAAATTTCGGCAGACGAGCTCGAAAATCATCCGCAAAAAAACATAATTACACGTGCTATGGGTGTCAGTGAAGGCGTAGAAATAGACTTCAACTATGTTTGCTTAAACAAAAATGAAGCCCTTATCCTTTGCTCTGACGGTCTCAGCGGACTGGTCAGCAAGGAAAGAATTCTCGAAATATATAACAATACGGACTTTGACTGCCTTGCCGAGGAATACATAAAAGAAGCAAACAAGCTCGGCGGCAAGGACAATATCACAGTTGTGGTAATGAAAGGAACGGGTGAATAACAGTGGATAATTACGTAGGTAAAAGACTTGACGGCAGATATGAAATCATGGAAGTGCTCGGTGTCGGCGGTATGGCTGTTGTATATAAGGCCTTCGATAACATTGACCACAGAATTGTTGCCGTAAAAATTCTTAAGGATGAATTTCTTGCAAACCCCGATTTCAAGCGCAGATTTATGAACGAATCAAAAGCGATTTCCGTTCTTTCACACCCGAATATTGTAAAGGTTTACGATGTAAGCTACGGTGAAATTCTTCAATACATAGTTATGGAATATGTAGACGGAATTTCGCTTAAGGAATATATTGAGCAGCAGGGCGTAATCGACCCGAGAGAAGCACTTTATTTTGTAACTCAGATTTTAAGAGCTCTTCAGCACGCTCACGACAAGGGCATAGTACACCGTGACATCAAGCCTCAGAATATTATGCTTATATCTGACGGTACAATCAAAGTTACGGATTTCGGCATTGCACGTTTCAGCAGAAGTGAAACACGCACAATGACCGACGGAGCAATCGGCTCCGTTCATTACATCAGTCCCGAGCAGGCTAAAGGCAGCGTTACAGATGCAAAAACTGACCTCTATGCAGTTGGCGTAATGCTTTACGAAATGCTCACGGGAAGACTGCCTTTCCAGTCGGATAATGCAGTTTCAGTGGCTCTCATGCAGCTTCATAATGACCCTGTAAAGCCCACCGCAATCAATCCCCAAATTCCCGTTGGACTTGAACAGATTATTATCCGTGCAATGCAGAAGAACCAGAATGACCGTTATCAGTCAGCTTCTGAAATTCTTATGGATATTGAAGCCTTCAAGAAAAATCCCAACATCAAGTTTGATTATTCATATTTCAATGATTCTGTTAAGAAAGAGTTACCCGAGGACAAGCCTCCGGTGAAAACCCCTCTTAAACCGGTAAGAGTCAAGGAGACCACACCAATTTCAAAAGCATCTTACGAAGAATCTGACGATGACGGAGAAGACCTCAACTCAAAGAAAAAGACCATTGCAGTGCTTTGCGGTGTTCTTTGTGCACTTGTGATTTTTGCAGTTGCGCTCATTACCTTCTTCCTTCCCGGATCAAAGGGCATTCCCGTGCCTGATCTTGTAGGTAAAAACTTCTTTACAGAGGTAATGAACAATTCTGCATATGTTGATTTCTCCTTTGAACCTATAACAGTTGAAGACAGCGACGAACCCTCAGGTACAATCGTTGATCAGTCACCGGCAGGAGGAAAAGTACAGAGAGGTGCAAAAATTACGGTTTATATCTCTGTCGCTGCTGCAAAGGTTGACGTTCCCAATGTTTACGGCTACGAATACACTTCAGCTGAAACAGTTCTCAAGGGTGCAGGCTTTGAAGTAACAATAATAAAAGAAAAGAGCGAAGAAGTTGAAATCGGCAAGGTTATAAGAACCTCACCGAGAAAGGGTGCAACCGTTGAATACGGCTCATTAGTCAAGATTTATGTTGCCACAAGTGAAGAGATTGAACCCGTTGAAGTTCCGAACCTCGTTGGTATGACTATTGCAGAAGCAAGACGTGCTCTCGAAGCTGTAGGCCTTGTTCTTGATACTGCAGGAACTGAATACAGACCTTCTACTTCACCTGTAGGCAGAATCATAGGTCACGAGCTTATTGGTGAAACCGCTCTTCCCGGAACGAGTGTTGCCGTATTTGTAAGTACTGGTAAGCCTCCCGAAGAAACAACCGAAGAGGAGACAACCGACGAGACAACAGATAAGGAAACCACGACTAAGAATCGTGTGACAACAGAGCCGACAGAAGCTCCTACTACTAAGCCCACAACGGCTCCGTCTACCAAACCCTCAACCGAGCCTTCTACTGCACCGACAGAGCCTTCGACAACGGCACCTACTACACCGCCGACTCAGGCACCGACTGATGCTCCTGATGAACCCGAATTTGTTGAAGGTGAAGAATAATATGATTAAAGAAGGATTAATCCTTAAAGGCATCGGCGGTTTCTATTATGTAGAAACCGCTGACGGTGTTTTTGAGTGCAAGGCAAAAGGCAAATTCCGAAAAGAAGGAATCACACCTCTTGCAGG
>JAFWZS010000022.1 GCA_017522205.1 Clostridia bacterium | reverse complement strand
GCACTTTAAAATGCGAAATAATTGTGCAAGAAAAGGCAAAAGCCACCGATAATGCTGACGCATATCGGTGGCTTTTAACGCATTATTGTGCGGTTAGTTCACATTTTAAAGAAATACTTCCTTATGGGGTGTCGGCGTTTGTGCAGCTCCTTTTAATTTGAGGATAAACTTTTTCATTTATCTTTTCAAACCTTGATTTTTGTGAAATATGTGATATAATGATAAGAGTATCTAATTATAGGGGGACTATCATGAAACGTACAGAAATTTCAAAGCTCTATGAATGTGCCGAAAAATATGCTGACAGCATTGTAACTGTCTGCGGCTGGATAAGAACCAACAGAGACTCAAAGGTTCTCGGTTTTATGGAAATCAACGACGGCAGCTGCTTCAAGGGCGTTCAGGTTGTATTTGAAAAGGATAAAATCGACAACTTCGCAGAGGTTGCAAAATATAATGTAGGTGCTGCAGTTATTGTTGAGGGTAACCTTATTCTCACACCTGAAGCAAAGCAGCCCTTTGAAATCAACGCAACAAAGGTTACACTTGAGGGTGCATCAGCTCCTGAGTATCCTCTTCAGAAGAAGAGACATTCACTTGAATACCTCAGAACAATTGCACATCTTCGTCCCCGTACCAATATCTATTCAGCTTCATTCAGAGTGCGCTCTGTTGCTGCTCAGGCTATTCACCGCTTCTTTGAAAGTGAAGGCTTTATATATGCTCACACACCGCTTATTTCCTGCAGTGACTGTGAGGGTGCAGGCGAAATGTTCAGAGTAACAACTCTTGATATGGAGAATCCGCCAAGAACAGAAGATGGTGAAATTGATTACTCTGAGGACTTCTTCGGAAAGAGTGCATTCCTTACGGTTTCAGGCCAGCTTCAGGGTGAAATTATGGCTCAGGCATTCGGCAAGATTTACACCTTCGGCCCCACATTCAGAGCTGAAAAGTCATACACACAGCGTCACGCTGCAGAGTTCTGGATGATTGAGCCTGAAATTGCTTTTGCAGACCTTAACGACGATATGAACCTTGCAGAAAGAATGATCAAGTTGTAATTAACTACGTTCTTGAGCACTGCAAGCAGGACATTGAATTCCTTAATCAGTTCGTTGATAAGGAGCTTATCGAAAGACTTACAACGGTAGCGAACTCCGACTTCGGCAGAGTTACATATACTGATGCCGTTAAGATGCTTGAAGAACACAACGACGAGTTTGAATACAAAGTGTTCTGGGGCTGCGACCTCCAGACAGAGCACGAGCGTTTCCTCACCGAAAAGATTTTCAGAAAGCCTGTTTTCGTAACAGATTACCCCAAGGAAATCAAAGCATTCTATATGCGCCTTAACGACGACGGAAAGACCGTTGCAGCTTGCGACTGTCTTGTAATGGGTATCGGTGAAATTATCGGCGGCTCACAGAGAGAAGAAAGATACGATGTTCTTCTTGAAAGAATCAAGGAGCTCGGCCTCAAGGAAGAGGACTACTGGTGGTATCTCGACCTTAGAAAGTATGGCGGAACAAAGCATGCAGGCTTTGGTCTTGGCTTTGAAAGACTTGTAATGTATCTTACAGGTATCTCAAATATCCGAGACGTACTTCCGTTCCCAAGAACAACAGGTTCAGCAGATTTCTAAAATAAAACATTACAGTAGGGACACGGCTTGCCGTGTCCGTCTACAAATCTACAGCACTTAACCATTTTGGAGGTATCTATATAAATGAAAGATCTCAGAACATATGATAAGTCTCGTCTGCTTTTTCTGAAAGAGCAGCTTGAGGAAGAATATGAAGCTTACAAGGCACAGGGGCTGAAGCTCGATATGTCAAGAGGTAAGCCGGGTGCAGACCAGCTTTCAGTTTCAAACGGACTTCTTGACGCTATTACATCAAAGGACTGGGAGCAGGGTGCAGGCGGTAGCCTCGAATACAGAAACTACGGCATCCTTACCGGTATCAGAGAGTGCAAGGCAATTTTTGCCGATCTACTTGATGTGCCTCCCGAAAACGTAATTGTTTGCGGTAACTCAAGCCTTAATATGATGTTTGACTATATTACTCAGTGTATGCTTACCGGTTCAGGCGGCGAGCCTTGGATTAAGCAGGGTGAAATCAAGTTTATCTGCCCTTCACCCGGTTATGACAGACATTTCGCAATTGCTGAGTACTACGGAATGAAGCTCATTCCCGTTAAGATGAACAGCGACGGCCCGGATATGAACGCCGTTGAGGAGATAATCAAGGACGAAAAGGTTAAGGGTATGTTCTGCGTACCTAAGTATTCAAATCCCACTGGTGCAACCTATTCTCACGAGATAGTTGAAAGAATTGCAAAAATGAAGCCTGCTGCAAAGGATTTCAGAATCATCTGGGATAACGCTTACATCATCCACGACCTTACAGATAATCCCGATAAGCTTGACAATATTTTTGATGTTCTCAAGAAATACGGCAACGAGGATATGGTAATTGAGTTTACTTCAACCTCAAAAATCAGTTTCCCCGGTTCAGGTGTTGCAGCTCTTGCCGCTTCAAAGAATAACATCAAAATGATTACAAGCCGAATGACAATTCAGACAATCGGTTATGATAAGCTTAACCAGTACAGACACGTTAAGTTCTATAAGGATGTTGCAGGAATCAAGAGATATATGAAGCTCCACAGAGCTATTCTTGCGCCTAAGTTCAAGGCGGTAATCAATGAGTTTGATAGCAGCCTCGGCGGTCTCGGAATTGCAAAATGGACTAAGCCCAACGGCGGTTACTTTATCAGCCTTGACGTTCTCGGCGGTACTGCAAAAAGAGTAGGTCAGCTTTGTGAGGAAGCAGGTGTTACACTTACAACAATCGGTGCAACCTTCCCACACGGAATTGACCCCGAGGATAAGAATATCAGAATAGCACCCTCATTCCCACCCGTTGATGAGCTTATGACTGCAACAAAGCTTCTTTGCCTCTGCGTAAAGCTTGCAGCAGTTGAAAAGCTCCTTGAAGATGAAAAGGAATAATAATATAAAATTATCAGCTTCCGAAAAAATCGGAGGCTGTTTTTTTGAAAATTTTACTAAATATCATATTGCTTTCACATTTCATCTGTAGTATGATATACTAAGAAGAAAACTATGCTCTGATATTATAGAAAAGGAGGGGAGAACCGATGATAAAAATTAAATCTGCAGCTTTCTTGGCAGTCTTTTTTATGTTAGTGGTAATGCTTTCCTTTACTGCTTTTGGTGCTAACGAAAATTCAAGCATTGCAACCTCTAATGTTTCTGCAGAAATTAAGAAGCTGAAAAGTGCAAAAATGGAAATTGAGGAATATAAGGAGCTTTCTTATGTAGTTCTTCAGAACGACACAGTTCAGATTGTAAAATACGACGGTGACAAGAAGAATTATACAATACCGTCAAAAATCGCAGGTAAGCCTGTGGCAGTGATCGGCTCTCATGCTTTCAGTAGCTGTCCCGAACTTGAAAGTCTTACTATTCCCGGCTCAGTACGTGACATTCACGAATGTGCAGTTGCATATTGCCCGAAGCTTAAAAAGATAACAATTAAAGAGGGTAATCTTAATGCACTTGACAGTATGGATATTTACTGCTGCAGAAATCTTGAAACCCTTTCTCTTCCTGAAAGCTTAAGATCTTTTACCTTCCTTTACGATTGCACGGCCGTTGAAAAGGTAAGCTTTAACAGTAAGAATTCATACTATAAAACATACGACGGCGTAGTATTCAGCAAGGATCTTGATACCCTTGTTTACTATCCTCCGGGAAAAGCAGATACCCATTATGTTGTTCCTTCAGATGTAAAAGAAATTCTTCGCACGGCTTTCAATTACGCTAAAAACCTCGATAGCGTATACATTCCGAAATCTGTTAAGGAAATCGGTGAAACTGCTTTCGGCTATACAAGAGTTGTTATTCATTACGAGGGAGCAAAAACTCCTGCAGCTCTCGAACCTGCATTTAACCCCTGGCCGGTTATTTATAAAGCTACACCTCTTGATGTTACCGAAGAGCTGAGCTTTTCAAGAACGGCTTCATCCGTTACTCTCAAGTGGAAAAAAGTTCCCGGTGCGGATGGCTACAGAGTGTACATATACAACAAAGAGGAAAAGAAATACGAAGCCTACGATACGGTTACTAAGGTTAACTGTAAAATCACCGACCTTGAAGATAATACCGCATATAAGTTCGCAGTCAAAGCTTATGTGAAAACTGCCTCAGGTACGGTGTGGGCAGATGAATCAGAAAAAATCACCGTCAGAACCTTATCAACTACACCCTCGCTGGGAGTGGAATATGACGACGGAGCAATCGATTTCAAATGGAGCAAATCTTCAGGTGTAACCGGCTATGTTGTTTACTACTCAACAAGTAAAAACGGTTCATATAAAAAACTTGCAACCGTAAAGGGAACAAGCTATAGTACAAAGAAGTTTGACGATGCTGATACCTACTACTTCAAGGTGAGAGCATACACAAAAACATCTGACGGAAATGTCTATAGTGCATATTCTTCAGTTAAAAGCGTAACAGTTAAATAAATTTAAGGCGCTAAGTATTGACTTAGCGCCTTTATTATGTTAAAATTTATAAGATATTTTTTCTGTGATCGGAAGAAGTAGGTCTTTCAGGCTTTCAGAGAGAAGACGGTTGGTGCAAGTCTTTAAGTGAGAAATTCCGAAGGTAGTCCGTGAGAATCGGGAAGAAAGGCGAAAGGCTGAGTAGAACCCGACGTATATCTGCGTTAAAGGTTTTGAGTGCGGAGCTTTCAGAAAGCTTCGAATTCAGGTGGTACCGCGGTAATTTTCCGTCCTGATTAATTTCGGGACGGTTTTATTTTTTGTAAATTATACTATTGAAAATAGGAGTGATAAAAATGGCTAAAGAACTTGCAAAGCAGTACGATCCGAAAGACGTTGAAGACCGTATTTACAAGTCATGGCTTGACGGAAAGTATTTCCACGCTGAGTGTGACAGCGAAAAGAAACCTTACACAATTGTAATACCCCCACCAAACATTACAGGTCAGCTCCATATGGGACATGCCCTTGACAATACTCTTCAGGATATCCTTATCCGTTTCAGAAGAATGCAGGGCTTTGATACTCTCTGGCTTCCCGGCACAGACCACGCTTCAATTGCTACCGAAGCAAAAATTGTTGAAGCAATGAAGGCTGAAGGTATCAGCAAGGAAGATATAGGCAGAGAAAAGTTCCTTGAAAGAGCATGGGAGTGGAAGGCTCAGTACGGCGGAAGAATTATTGAACAGCTTAAAAAGCTTGGTTCTTCATGCGACTGGGACAGAGAAAGATTTACTCTTGACGAAGGCTGTTCAAAGGCTGTTCGTGAGGTTTTCTGTAACCTTTATGAAAAGGGACTTATCTACCGCGGTGAAAGAATTATCAACTGGTGTACTCACTGCAAGACTTCAATTTCTGATGCAGAGGTTGAATATGAAGAAAAAGACGGCAACTTCTGGCACTTCAGATATCCCTTTGCTGACGGTGAAGGCGGAATCATCGTTGCAACAACCCGTCCTGAAACAATTCCCGGTGATACCGCAATTGCAGTTCACCCCGACGACGAAAGATATAAGGGTCTTGTTGGTAAGACAGTTATCATCCCCGTAATTGGCAGAGAAATCCCCATCGTTGCTGACACTTATGCAAAGATGGATAAGGGTACAGGTGCGGTTAAGATTACACCGGCACACGACCCCAACGACTTCGAGGTTGGTCTTCGTGCAAACCTTCCCATTCTCAACGTAATGACCGACGACGGCTTTATGAACGAGAAGGCAGGCAAGTACGCAGGTATGAACCTTATGGAGTGCAGAAAGGCAATTGTTGCTGACCTTACAGAGGCAGGTGCTCTTGTTAAGATTGAGCCTACAAAGCACGAGGTTGGCACCTGCTACCGTTGCCACACAGCAGTTGAGCCCAGAGTTTCAAAGCAGTGGTTCGTAAAAATGGAGCCTCTTGCAAAGCCTGCAATCAAGGCTGTACGTGACGGTGAAACAAAATTCATTCCCGAACGTTTTGATAAAATTTACTTCAACTGGATGGAAAATATCCGTGACTGGTGTATTTCACGTCAGCTCTGGTGGGGTCACAGAATTCCCGCATGGTACTGTGCTGACTGCGGTGAAATTACTGTTTCAAGAGAAGAACCCACTTGTTGCTGCAAGTGCGGCAGCTCAAAAATTGAGCAGGATCCCGACACACTTGATACATGGTTCTCTTCAGCTCTCTGGCCCTTCTCAACTCTCGGCTGGCCTGATAAAACACCTGAGCTCGCTCACTACTATCCCACAAGCACTCTCGTAACAGGTTATGATATTATTTTCTTCTGGGTTGCAAGAATGATATTCTCAGCTTGCGAGCAGATGGGCGAAGTTCCCTTTGATACAGTATTCATTCACGGTATTGTCCGTGACGAGCTTGGCAGAAAGATGTCAAAGTCTCTCGGCAACGGTATTGACCCGCTTCTTGTAATTGATAAGTACGGCGCTGACGCCCTCAGATTCACTCTTGCAACAGGTAACAGCCCCGGAAACGATATGCGTTACAGCGACAAGAAGGTTGAAGCAAGCCGTAACTTTGCAAATAAGATCTGGAACGCAGCAAGATTCATTCTTATGAACCTTGATGAAAACGAACCTGCACCCCATCTTCCCGAAGAGCTTGCTCTGGAAGACAAGTGGATTGTTTCACTTTTCAATTCACTAGCTAAGGAAGTTACTGACAACCTCGACAAGTTCGAGCTTGGTATCGCAGTTCAGAAGCTCTACGACTTTATCTGGGATATCTTCTGCGACTGGTACATTGAGCTTGCTAAGATAAGACTTCAGCAGGGCGGCGAAAAGGCAGTTCAGGTTAAAGCAGTTCTCGTTTACATTATGAGCGAAACACTTAAGCTTCTTCATCCCTTTATGCCATTCATCACAGAAGAAATCTGGCAGACACTTCCTCACAGCGGCGAAACAATTATGAAGTCCGCTTGGCCCGTATATGATGAAAAGCTCAACTTTGCAGAAGATGAAGCAAAAATGGAAATCATTATGGAAGCAATCAAGGCTATCCGTAACCGCAGAAGCGAAATGAACGTACCTCCCTCAAGAAAGGCTCACGTTTATGTTGCAACTGATAAGAAGGATATCTTTGAAACTGCAGTTGTATTTATGCAGAAGCTTGCTTCAGCTTCAGACGTAACAGTAGGCGACAGCTTCTCCATTGACGGCAGTGTAAGCATTGTAACTGCTGACGCTAAGATTTACATTCCTATGGGCGACCTTGTTGACTTTGAGGCTGAGAGAAAGCGCCTTCTCAAGGACAGAGAAGCAGCTGAAAAGAAGCTCGCTCAGATTAACGGCAAGCTCAACAACCCGGGCTTCCTTGCTAAGGCTCCTCAGAACGTAATTGACGGACAGAAGGCTGACGCAGAAAAGCTTACAGAAAAAATCAAGATGATTGACGAAAGTCTCAGTCAGCTTCAGTAATAATGAACAAAACGCCTTGCCGATTTTTGGCAGGGCGTTTTCTTGCACTTTTAAAAATTCTGTTGTATTATTAATATGTAATATACATAAAAGGAGAATTACAATGTTAAGCAAAATTTTCACTTTCATAACTACAATCATCTTTGCACTCAGTATCTATGGCGCACCAACCCTTACTGTAGGTACAGAAACTTCAACCAAGCTCACCCAGACCGAGGTTGTCAGCGGAAAACTTCCCATTGACTTACAACTTTGCGAATTCAACAAGCACAGTGAAGAAGGCTTTGTTATTCCCGGCCTTTATGAGGGCTTTATTCCTCAGGGAATTTTCTATAACGAGGAAAACGATATTTTCCTTATTTCAGGCTACTATAAGGATAAGGTTCAGCCTTCAAGAGTAATTGTAGTTGACGGTGAGGGTAACTTCGTAAAGAGCGTAGGCTGTATCAGCAGAAAAGGCAACAAGGCTTACGGACACTTCGGCGGTATTGCGGTTTATAAGGATAACGTTTACGTTGCAACAACAGGCGTAACCCACGTGCTTTCACTTTCAGAGATTATGGCTGCCGAGGACGACGGTTATGTGCTTATTCTTGAAGAGCTTTACACCGACACAACCTGCTCTTATGTAAACGTATGCGACGGCGTGCTTTATATCGGCGAGTTTACTGACAAAACCGCTGATGATATAAAAGGCGCCACAAATATTTATACTTCAAAGTGGGGAGAGAAGTTCTATTCACGCTGCAATGCATTCATCCTTGATGAAAACGGTGTATACGGTATAAAGGCTGACAAAATCGACGAGGAAGGTAACCTTACACCTGACTTTGCAGTTACAACACCCTTTAAGGTGCAGGGTATGACAAGACTTAATGACGGCTCATTTGTTTTCACTGCTTCCTCAACTGCAATCACTAATTCAAGAGTTTATAAGTATAGGGATGTAACAAAGGGTGAAGCAGATGAAATTATAAAGGTGAATGATACCGAGGTACCTCTTTATTACTGTGATATGTTTGACAAAACAGGTTCATACAGAGTGCCTACTTACCTTGAAGAGATAACTCTTTACAAAGACGGAAGTGTCTATATCATCACAGAATCAGCAGCAGCACCCTATATCAATCAGAGCAAGAATCCTATTGATAACGTTCTGAAGTGGGATATAGATGCAATGTAAATGTTTTTCAGTATCTTTGTTTCCAACTTGACAAATTATTATGTATTGTTTATAATGACCGTGATATAGCGTGAGGCGATGTAAGGCGGTTAGTATCACACACTCCGAAAGGAGGTGGATGATATGCCAATTATCATAACGATACATATATTAAAGTATACTGTAACGATAAGGATAAAAAGCAACAACCGCCACTCGGCCAAGTGACGGTTGTGTTTTATTAAGTTAAAATTAACCTTCTGAGCTAACCGCTTTTATCGGTTACCTTACAGCTATATTATATACCACTTGACTTTTGCTGTCAAGTGGTATTTTTTCATCCTATAAACTCAAACCTCTTAAAAGTCTTTCCGTCTCTCTCAACGGTCTCATTCCACATCTCTTTCGGTCTTACCCAAAGACCACTGTCACCGTAAAGAGCCTTGTATACAACATATTCCTCAAGAGTTTCGCTGTGCTTTGCAGTGCCTATCACTTCATATTCGTTTCCTTTGAAGTGACGGTATCTGCCTTTTTTTATTTCTTCCATAGCTTAACCTCACATCTTGTCGTGATACTTTATGTAGTTCACAATAAAGCCGATACCGAGCCAGAGAAGAATTACAGGCAGAAGCACGATAACCGAAAGCACAAGACCGATAATAACGGGAAGTCCCTTCCTGCTTTTTATAAAGCCGGGCTTGGTCTGTTCTTTGGAGGGGAGATTATCAAAAAGATTAAGAGTTGCCTTTTCGTCGCAAATGCCGCTGTTGTAAAGAAGAGGCTCAACAAGACTCTGTACCGATTCGGCACCCTTGAGAAGTTTACCGATTTTTATACCGAACACTGCAAGAATACTGTCGATAATTGCAAGAATGCCCATTGTGATTTTGTAGTGAGGTGTATCAGGTGTATATGGACTGTCGCCACCGTAAAGGTTTGCAACAAGGGATACGATGAAGTTAACTACGTTTTCGTCTTTGATTGCAGCCCAGTCGCTTTTTTTAAGGCCTGATTCCTTCTTGCAAAGAGGTGCAAGCTTGCCGATTGTAAGACTGCCTAAAAGCTTTGCAAAAGGCTTGATTATCCAGCCGATTTTGTAAATAAGCTCTTCCTTAACGCTGAATGAGGTTGCCATTCTTGCAAACTCAGGAATATCTGTGCCGGCTTTTTTAATAACACGGCGGATCATACCGAAGAACTTGTCTTCAAGGTGCTCCTTGACGGGTCTGCCCTTGACTTCAGCCTTAACATCAACAGAATCTACATGAATCTGACCGTTAGCAGGGTCAAAGGTAACCTGACGGAAGGTTGCAGGGTAGCCTACAGCACCTGCAGTTGTAATGTCGTAGAAAATTTTTTCGTTATCTGTGTATTTGTATGAGATATCCTGCATATGGGTGTGACCGGTGAACATATAGTTCAGACCCATTTCGGTGAATTCATCAATTCTCTTTTCAGCCTCACCCATAATGTTGCTCTTGCCGATAATGGTGTAGAAGGGAGAAGGGGAGAGCATAGGGTGGTGTGTCATTGGAATAATGAACTGACCGTTCCTTTTTGCATCTTCAATCTGTTCTTCGATCCACTTGAAGCAGTCATCTGAAAAACCGCTTGCACCCTTGTGGTTTCTGTCGTCGTTGAGAGCAAAAAGACGGTAGCCGTCGCAAAGCTGAACAACAAAGGACATACTGTCCTCGTGGAAAGCAATTGCTTCATCGGGGCCGAATTCGCGGTAGAAGTCAATAAGCTCCTCGCGTTTTACGCCCTCATCAACATCTTTTCTTTCGTCTCCGTCGTAACGGTGGGTTTTTCCGTCACCGGTGAAGTCGTGAGTTGCAGTAATCACATAAACTCTTTTGCCTCTCTCTTTAAGACCTCTTAAAAGCGCAGTAACGCCTTCGTGAGATTTTCTCTCAGCGTGGCAGGTTGTGTCACCGCTTACAAGCACGATTTCACACTCGTCCTCTGCAAGCTGATCCATAAGTGAGGTGAGAATTTCCTTGCTGTAGTACATCTCGTTGGAGGCTGTTACGTTGGCTTTATCAAAAGCCTTGCCCTCGCAGCCCATTTCTCTTGCATAGAAGTGAATATCTGAAATTATATTCAGCTTTAAAGGTTTAATGTTTTCGTACATTTTTATTTTCTCCTTATAATAATAGTATGGGTTTTCTTGTATCCGCTGCTGAGTTCAATTTCAATCTGTCCCTTGTGGGAAGTAATTGGAATTTCTTCACCGTCAAGCGTGGCGGTATAGTCACTCTTTTCGTTCATAACACAAAGAAGATTGAATTTTTCTTTGTCTCCGTAATAAGTGAAGACGATTTCAGCCTTAGTATAATCCTCATTGAACTCATATTTTTCAATAAAGGTGTCGAAGCCTACATTTACCGTACCGGGACAGTAGTAAGCCTTGAACCACATATTAATGGGAGTTGAAAGTCCGCCGAAGTTGTGGAACCAACCGCCACAGCCTGTTACTGTGTTTACCATTTCAAAGGTGTAATAGGTGCTGTCAACCTCTCTTTTCCAGATATCGAGCGCCATATGAGCAATATCTCTTGCAATGTCGCCTCTGCCCATATCGAGCATACTTTTGAAAATGAACCACTGATGGGGGAACCAGATGTTGCCGTTCCAGTATCCGTTTACCATGTAGTAGCTTGCAGTCATATCAACGGCTGAGATGCCAAAGGGTGAGTGCATTTCTTTTTCATCTGTAAGATGGCCGATGATTTTTTCACTCTGCTTTTCGTCGCAGACACCGGCAATAATGGGGTAAATTCCGTCAAGACCCTTGTTGAGGTTTTCGCCCTTTTCAGTAACATACTTCACTGTAGGTTCGTAGCTTTCATCATGAAGCACATAGCTGTAATAACCGCTGCTTTCATCCCATGCATACATGTTGAGAGCCTCTGTGAACTTTTCAATGTCTGATTTGTATTCGCTTTCATCATCAGTCTTACCCAGCTTGTGAGCAAAAATTGAAAGTATCTTGCCGAAACGGATAACCTGAGCCGTTGTAATAACGGGAGCAGCCTTGTCACGAAGCTCATCTTTCTTCATAGCCATCTGTGCGGGATAGTCATCCATACCGCTTGAGGAGTAGAAATAATCGTAAGTGGTAAGAAGTCCGCTTTTGAATTTAGATGTTGTGGAGTTTCTGATTTTACCTGCAAGGAAAAGATAATAAAGTCTTGCTCTGGGGTAAAGCTTAAGAAGTTCAGTTTTATCATTGCGTTTCTGCATCATCTCGAAGAGCTGATAAATCTGTACGGGGACAGGCGAGCCGTGATGGAGAAAAGCGTAATCGGGGTTGTCCTCTGTGCTTAAGTAAGTGTCGATAATATAGTCGGCGTACTTCGGTGCAATTTCGTTCATGCCAAGACCGATAAAGCCTGAATCCCAGGTGTAAAGGCAGTCCCAACGTTTGCCGGGTGTGTGATGAATGATGTATTCGCCGTGCTTGTAAATGGGATAAACCACGTTGGTCATAACCGTAGCGGCGAGAATCTGATTGCTGAGCTTATACTTTTCACCCTCGGAGTTCACTTTGAAGTCAATTGCAGTTTTCTTTGCTTCAAGATAAAGTGATTCGTATTCATCTTCGGTTTTGTAAGCGGTTTTCTCTGATGAAATAACTGCATACTGAACTGCTTTTTCACCTGCAGGAACGAAGATAGTATGACTTATTGCATTATGGAAAAAGCCGTTGTCGCTATGCTTCCTGTTAAAAGCACCGGTGAAGCTTTCCGTAACATCGTCGAAGGTTTCGTCTGCATTGGAAAGTCTTGCTGTCATGCAGTCTTCGAGTGCACCTGTACCTATTTCACGGAAACGGGTATTGTCGTCAAATACACGAAGATAGTAGGTGTCCTTTATGTCCTCATATCTGAGAGTGGTGAGATAGCCTTTTTCGCACTTTTCGTTTTTGAACTCGGGTACAAAGTTTACGGGTACATCTTTAACTGCGATTTTATCTTTGTCCTCATCCTCAACTATGCAGAAAAAGTCGAATTCTGCAGCGCCCGTACCTTTTGCATTGAGACTGAGTTTCATTTCACCCTTTTCAACTTTTCCGAGGAAAAGATAAGCTATCTGAGGCTCGTCGCAGGGTGGGAGAGTAAGTGTGCCGAAGTTTTCAACCTCAAATTCAGCGGTGTTTTCACTGTTGATGTAATGCACACCTACCTGCTTGCCCTGCTCGTAGAAAATATCGCTTGTGCGGTATCTCACGGCAAGCACGGCATTCTCAAAATCTTCCTCTATATTAATAGTATAGGAAACTCTGTCGTTTTCTTCGGCACCGAAAGGTTTTATTACACGGTGAGGCATGTGCCACTTTTCAGCTCTGTCACCGAGACCTTTTTCGTTTGTGAAACGCTTATCGATAAATTCACCTTTTTTTCTGCCGTCAGCATTCTGCTCATCCCATGGACGGGTAGTATTATACATATAAGTGTCGTAATCCACCGCATCCTTGTGAACACATTTTTCGGGAAGAGAAAGAGTTGCGTAGGAATCAAGAGGGTATTCAATTGAAGAAAAATAATTGACTACAAAATTCTTAATAAGCTCTGAGTTGTTGACAAGCTCAGTTCTTACGAGTATACTCTTATCTGTAATTCGTGTATAGGACACATCCGCATAAACTTGATCCTTCCACTCAATGTCATGTCTGAAGGAGAAAAATCTGTAATCTTCGCTTGAAAGCCAGGGATGATAATTGCTTGGAAGAGTAACGTTCGGCACTCTTATATCAAAGGCCGAAACTGCAGGTGCAACAGATAGATCAAAACGTATACCACCGTGCTTTTTACAGTCTGCAATTGCTGAAATTCCGGCATATTTTTTTGAATAGGGACCCCATAAGGGGAGTGAAACTTTATTTTCTGACATAAAAATCACCTCTGAAGCCAAACACAATATAATGATTTATTAAATGAATTATACAATATATATTGTTAGCTTGTCAACGAATGACAAAAAATTGAAGAAATTATTTTCTGAATAAACATTTTGATAATTCAAATTTTTTTGAAAATGAACGCATAATTTGTTAACAATGTGTGAACTATCACAAAATACTATAAAAAAAGGTGAAATTCAGGAAAAATTATTGAAAAAACTCTTGCATTTTCTGGTTGCCTTTGCTATAATCTTAACGTAATTTAATTTGAAATATTTCGGAGGTTTTTACTATGAAAAAACTTTTAGCAGTGATTCTTGCAGTACTTACACTTTTCTCAGTTCTTGGTGTGGCTGCATCAGCTCAGGATAACATCGGCGGTTATTTCGGTACATATGCAGATCAGAACAGCCAGACAATTTTAGTTTTCTATCCCAATGGCGGTACTTTCAAATCAGTTGTTGAAGTATATGATGCAAACTCAAGACAGTTTGTTGAAACAATAAACTATACAGGAACATATACAATGCTTCCCAAGAACTACAGACCTATGACTGTTGGCTCAGCTATCAGCATGCCCGAACTCGTTGGTCCTTCCGGCTATACATTCGGTGGTTGGCAGTGTGTTCAGACAAGAGAATTCTTTGTTGCAGGTCCTAACTCATTCGTAGTTGAGCCCGAACATATCGGTCAGATCCTTACATTCCAGCCGATTCTTGTTGCTGCAGCTCCCGAAGAAGATACTTTCGGTTCAATTATGAACATCCTTGTTAAGATCTTCGGTACTATTGCCGGTATCATCATCTTCGGCGGCGATCCCGAAGCAGGCGTTGACCTCTTTAACAAGCTCTTCAGCGCACTTGACTTCTAATTAACTCCGAATTTAATTAAACCATCGCTTATGCGGTGGTTTTTTGTTTACTTTTTAATCTCTTTGTGTTATTATATAAAGAGATTATTTTTCGGGAGATTGTTATGACAGAGCTTAAAAAAGACGAACGACTTGAACCCTTGGGAAAAGATATGAGAATTGTTGTATCCGATTCCCATACCTTCGGCACAGATGCAATTCTTCTTGCCTCCTTTGCTTCTATAAAAAGAAAAGATGTTGCTTGTGATATGGGAACAGGCTGCGGAATAATACCTCTTATATGGTGCAAGGGTGAAACAAAGTCGGTTACAGCCGTTGATATCCAGGAAAAAGCCTGCAATCAGCTTTCTGAAAGCCTCAGCCTTAACGGAATAGATGACAGAATCACTGTTGTGAATGCGGATTTGCGTGACCTGAAAGGAAAACTTCCTTACGGCACATTCGACCTCGTAACCATGAATCCGCCTTATAAGCCTGTAGGCACAGGCATTGAAAGTCTTTCTGAAGCGGACAAAATTGCTCGCCATGAAACTATGTGTACCATTGACGATGCAGTTTCTGCTGCGGCTAAGCTGCTCAAGTTCGGCGGAAGATTCTGTATGTGCCACCGACCTGAAAGACTTTGCGATATAATCGTCAGTATGCGTCAGGGCGGAATTGAGGTTAAAAGAATCCGCTTTGTCGTAGAAAAGGAAGACAAAGCACCCTGGCTTGTGCTTGTTGAAGGAAAAAGAGGCAGCAAAAGCCACGTTACTATAGAAAAACAGCTTGTTATGAAAGACAAAGACGGAAACAACACGGAAGAATACAGAAGTATGTTCGGCGATTATATGGACGGACATCAGTAGGAGAAACTTATGAGCGGAACACTTTTTGTGGTGGGAACACCTATAGGAAATTTGGGCGATATCTCACCGAGAGCTTTAAAAACCCTTGAAGAATGCGATTTTATTGCTGCGGAGGACACGAGAGTAACTCTGAAGCTACTTAATCATTTTGAAATCAAAAAGCCTCTCATCAGCTATTTTGAGCATAACAGAAGACAGAAGGGTGAATACATCACCGACAGAATTCTTGGCGGTGAAAACTGTGCAATTGTAACGGATGCAGGAATGCCTGCAGTTTCCGACCCGGGTGAGGACCTTGTTGCACTCTGCCACGAAAAGGGCATACCGGTTAGCGTAGTTCCCGGACCGTCAGCTTTTGTTGCGGCAATTGCACTGTCGGGACTTCCTGTTGGAAGATTCACCTTCGAAGGCTTTCTCAGCGTTTCAAAGGTCAGCCGTCGTGAGCACCTTGAGGATGTAAAGAAAGAAAAACGAACAATGGTCTTTTACGAAGCACCGCATAAGCTTTCGGCAACCCTTTCTGATATGTACGCATATTTTGGTGACAGAAGAATTGCCATTGTCCGTGAAATAACGAAAATTCACGAAGAGGTTATCCGCTTGAGCTTAAAAGAAGCTGCCGAAAAATATAAGGAAGAAAACCTTAAGGGTGAAATTGTTCTTGTTATTGAGGGTTATACCGAGGATGAAGATGATGAGCCCTCCCTTGAAGATGCAATTCTCAAAGCAAAAGAGTATATGAATGAGGGGATGAGTGTCAGCTTTGCTGCAAAGCAGGCAGCCAAAGACACAGGCATCAAAAAAGGCGACATCTACAAAGCTCTTCAGGAGGACGAATAAATGAAAGAATGGATGCAGAATTACGGTTATCTTTTAGGCGTTCTTGCGGTGGTAATTGTACTTTTTGTTGTTGTGCTTTATTTTGCAGCAAGAGCATATTCTAAGCATATGAACGCTTTTAAAAAAGAGGAAGCTGAGCTTAAAAGACTGACTGCTCTTAAGGAAAAATACAGACCCTTCGATGAAGAAACAATAAAGAATGCCCCCGAAGAGGAAATTCTCGAGGGTGTTGCTCTTGTCTATCAGGTTTATCTTCAGAAAAAGGATGATATGGAAAAGGAATTTCTTCTTCTTAAAGAGGAACAGCAGTATATTTACGTGCTTGATGTTTTTGTTTCCGACGGCTCACTGAAGACCTTTTTCAAAGATAATGCTGATATTCTCAGAAGCCGCATTGTGCCTGCATTGAAGCTTGTGGGCCTTGCTGAAGAGGCTGAAAGAGCAGAGAAAATCAGAAAAATGTATGACGTAACTGAGGAAGAAATATCTTTCAGTGAAAAGACTATCGATGAAGAAGATGAATTCTTTACAGAAAACAATCTTTTAAGCAGAATTAAGCTTAAGGGTGCAGAATATATTAAAGAGAATATTTCACTTCTGAAGCTCTGATAAATTCTGAATGTTTAAATAATATTCATTTGACATATGATGCGTTTCGATGTATAATATACAAGTATGATTATTTTTATCTGAAAGGAGGCAAAGCTATGAAAAAAATTACTGCAATTTTTATGATACTTGCGGTATTGGTTATCTTTGTTTCCTGCGATAATAACGATGATCCCACTACAACACTTCCACCCATAAATACTGGCTACGTTCCTTCGGATTCCACTCAGCAGTCTGACACAACGGACACAACTGCTGCACCAACTGTGCAGAGCGTGACCTATGTGCTGACAACAAGCCCCGATAAAACTGTGCCGTGGAGTGAAACAACGAGATTTGACATTGCTTCTGTCTCCATACCCACCACAACGGGAAGCTATCTTCCGGTGAATCCCACAGCAGGTACTATAGATAGACCTAGTGTTAATACGTCACAGATTCCTTCTCAGAATACAACCGGTTCATCACTTCCGATACCCTCAGAAAGTACGTCTGCTCCCATCCTTTCAACCAAGCCCAAGACTACTAAAGCAACAACTGCAGCCAACAGTACTCCCACACAGCTTGTTATCAACGACACCTCATACAACAGCAGTACGGGAATTGTTACTCTTGCAGTTTCAAGTGACGGCTGGATGAGCGATTTTGCTGCCAAAAGTCAGAATATCAAAATTATTGTTGACGGTGAGGAGCTTCAGACAACAGTTCCATGCAATGTTACCACCAAAACCAATGCAGACGGCTGTCCGATAATTACCCTCGACCTTTCAAGTCAGAGCCTTCGTTCAGGTTCAAATGTGACCTTCACAATTCCTGCCGGTCTTGTTGTGACCAAAGCAGGAACACAGTATAACACATCATACACAGGCTATGTAGTATTATAAAAGCACCTTTTACGCCACGGCGAATTTAAGGTGCTTTTTTTACGTCTTACGGTCAATACTATAGCTGAGGTGGTATAATGAAAAACGCAATTATCAAGCTTAGAGGTAGGGGATATCTCATAGGAAATCTTTTATTCCTTTCTGTTCTTCTGTTGATTCTCCCGGCTTTTTCTGTTTGTCTCAGCATTCTTCCCGAGGTGGCAACTCAACTGCTTTCCGATCTTTCCGAAAAAGTGCAAAGCATTACCGTTATTGTGCTTTCGCTCTTAATCATCGTGACTCTTTTCTGCATCTTTTCAATTTTCGGTATGGGACTTTGCCGTTATTTTCTGAGAAAAGCAGAGAGAAAAGGCGGCAGATTAAAGGATATATTCTTTTATTTTTCACCCTCAGAGAGCTTCGGTGTATTGAGCTTTTTTATAAGGTATGTGACAATGAAAGTTCTTTTGTTTGCTATTTGCTTCCTTCCGTTTTTTATATGCAGTATTTTTCTTGGAAGGCTTATTAAATATTCTGCCTCGCTTGGCGTTGCTTTTGTTCTGATTTTTACTGATTTTTTATTTTTACTTCTTGGTATAGTAGTTTTTTCACTTTTCAACACTTCTCTTTTTTTAGTGAAATATTACTATGCGAACGGGACTTTTCTTAATTTCCGTCAGCTTGTTGCCTCATCTCAGAGCGAAATGAAAAATAAAGGAAAATCCCTTCTGAAGCTTCAGCTGAGCTTTGCAGGATGGTTTATCAGTTGTCTGACGGTTATACCTTCTGTGTATGTGATTCTGTATTATAGTCAAAGCAAGGCTGTTCTTGCGGCTGAATTTATGAATGGATAAATAAAATTTTCTTGCAACCAACCCAAATTTATGGTAAAATATAAAGGTTAAATCATCAAATAAGAAAGGACGGTGCAAAAATGCCTGAGCTTAACGAAAAGGAGCTTAAAGCTCACATAAAAAGTGAAGAGCCTTATCCAATTTATCTTGTTTGCGGTGATGAGGATTACCTTAAAAAGCATTACACCGACCTTCTCACTTCAAAAATTGTTTCACCTGACTTTGAAAGCTTTAACCTTGACCGTTTTGAAGGAAAAAACCTTGATTTAAGGGATGTTTTCGATAAAGCAGAGATGATGCCTATGATGGCTGAAAGGCGCTGTATAGTGGTAGAAAACTGCAAATTGGAGGGAATGAACGAGGCTGACCTTGAGCTTCTCGATTCCTATTGCAGTAACCCTGCAGATTTCTCTACAATTATATTTCATCAGAAGAATTCCGACTTCTTTTTGGCCAAAGCTAAAAAGGCAGTTTCCTGTATTCAGAAAGCAGGTGCAGTATGTGTCCTCAACAAAAGACAGGGTGCTGACCTTATAAAGCCTCTTATCTCCTCTGCAAAAAAGCAAAATTGCATTCTCACCAATCAGATGGCAAACTATCTTGTCTCCGTTGTAGGTGACGATTTCAACACCCTTATCAATGAGCTTTCAAAGGTTTGTCATTACTGCGGTGAAGGTGAAATAACCAAAAAGCACATTGATGACGTAGCAGTTAAAACCGACGATGCAAAAATCTACCTTCTCACAAAGGCTCTTATTGCCGGTGATTTCGACAAAGCCTTTGAGGTGCTTCATATTCTCCTGAGACAAAAAACCGAACCTGAGTACATTCTCGGTACGCTTGTCAGCACCTATGTTGATATGTACAGAGCAAAAATTTCCGTAAGCTGCGGCGAAAGAGCTGAGGCTTTAAGTGAGCCGTTCAAATACGGAAAGCTGGAATTCAGGCTTTCAAACGGCGGAAGAGACGCTTCAAAAATGACAGTAGAAACTCTCCGACTTTGCCTTGAAGAGCTTTCAAAAGCAGATATGAAGCTGAAAAACGGCAGAGATATGCCTACGGTTGTCTTAGAGCAGCTTATGGTTAAGCTTTTCATCATAAGAAGCGGTGAAAAAGCATGATCAAGCTGAATAAACCTATAATCGTTGAGGGTAAGTACGATATAATAAAGTTGTCGAATATGATTGACGGACTTATCATAAAAACCGACGGCTTTGGAATTTTTAAAGACAAAGAGAAGCAGAAGCTCATAAGACGTCTTGCCGGTGAAACGGGCATAATTGTCCTCACTGACAGCGACTCTGCAGGCTTTCTCATAAGAAATTTTCTTACTTCGAGTATACCGACTGATAAAATCACCCACGTGTATACTCCCGACATTTTCGGCAAGGAAAAACGCAAAACTGAAGCAGGTAAAGAGGGAAAATTAGGCGTTGAGGGTATGAAGGAGGAAATACTGCTTGAAGCCTTCAGAAAAGCCGGTGTAGTCGGTGAAATCACAGAAGAAAAACGTCGGCTGATAACCAACATTGACCTTTATGAATACGGACTTTCAGGCAGACCAAACAGTCAGGCAAAAAGAAAAGAACTGCTTAAAAGGTTAGCACTTCCCGAAAGACTTTCAACCTCATCACTTGTAAAAATACTGAACACCTTTGTTACATACGAGGAATTCATAAACTGCGTAAAGGAGATTGAACAATGCGAATAGGACACGGATACGATGTACATAAATTAGTTGAAAACCGAAAGCTCATTCTGGGCGGAGTTGAAATTCCCTTTGAAAAAGGTCTTCTCGGTCACTCTGATGCAGACGTGCTTCTTCACGCAATTTCCGATTCGCTTTTAGGTGCGCTTGCTCTCGGTGATATCGGCAAGCTTTTCCCTGACAACGACCCTCAGTATGAGGGCGCAGACAGCCTCATTCTTTTAAAAAGGGTGTACGATGCTATACAGGAAAAAGGTTATGAAATTGAAAACCTTGATGCAACGGTACTCGCACAAAGACCGAAGCTCAGACCGTATATCGACACAATGAGGGCGAATATCGCTTCAGCTTTAGAGGTTGATGTTGACCGTGTAAGCGTGAAAGCCACCACCGAGGAGGGCTTAGGCTTTACGGGAAAAGGAGAGGGGATTGCAGCCCACTGTGTCTGCCTTTTAAATAAAGTTGAAAGTTAAAAGTTGAAAGTTGAAATACGGGTCGCTTCGCTCCAATTATATTACTGACGAAACTTTCGGGTTTATATGTAGGGGCGACCATTGGTAGTCCGTCTGACTAACATAACCTATATAAAAAACACAACACATCCCACTTCATTCAGCGGGATGTGTTTTATCATTATATTAAACTTTAAATGACTTTTTTCTTCTCCCTCCGTCTTTTTTTCTGCGAAAAAAACCACCTCCCTCGAAGAGGGAGGCTTAATTGGCTCCTTCTTTGAGGGAGCTGTCACGTAGTGACTGAGGGAGTGGTTATACCACAAATTTATTTTATGATGCTCTCTCCACTCATTTCAGTGGGCTGAGGAAGTCCCATAATCTTAAGCATTGTGGGAGCGATATCGCAGAGCTTACCGCCTTCACGAAGCTCACAGTCGTAACCGCAAACAACGAAGGGTACGGGATTTGTTGTGTGAGCTGTGAAAGCTGTGCCGTCTTCTTCAAGCATCTTGTCAGCGTTACCGTGGTCAGCAGTAATAAGCATCACGCCGTCCATTTCCATAACTGCATCGTATGTCTTGCCAACTGAGGTGTCAACAGCCTCAACTGCAGCCTTTGCAGCATCAAATACGCCTGTGTGACCAACCATATCGCAGTTAGCGAAGTTGAGGATGATAGCATCATACTTGCCTGTCTTGATTGCTTCAACAACCTTGTCGGTTACCTCATAAGCGCTCATTTCGGGTTTCATATCGTAGGTTGCAACCTTGGGTGAAGCAACGAGGATTCTGTCCTCACCGTCGTACTGCTTTTCAACGCCGCCGTTGAAGAAGAAGGTTACGTGAGCATACTTTTCTGTTTCAGCGATTCTGAGCTGAGTTTTGCCCATCTTTGAAAGATATTCACCGAAGGTGTTTTCAAGTGTTTGAGGCTTGAATGCAACGTGAACGTTAGGCATTGTAGCGTCATACTGTGTCATGCAAACGTAGTAAAGAGGGAAGAAGCCCTTCTTTCTCTCAAAGCCGTTGAAAGCTTCATCAACGAAGGTTCTTGTGATTTCTCTTGCTCTGTCGGGACGGAAGTTGAAGAATACAACGCTGTCATTTTCGCTGATTGTTGCATTTTCTGCGCAAACTGTGGGGATAACGAATTCGTCTGTAAGATACTTGCCGTCGCCATCAATTGTTTCGTACGACTTCTTGATAGCTTCAACACCGCAGTCAGCTTTGTTTCCTTCGCCGTAAACCATAGCAGCGTAAGCCTTTTCTACTCTTTCCCAACGGTTGTCTCTGTCCATTGCATAGTATCTGCCCATTACAGTAGCAACCTTACCAACGCCGATTTCTTCGAGTTTTTCATAAGTTTCCTTAACGAAATCTGCACCTGAAGCAGGAGGCACGTCACGGCCGTCAAGGAAGCAGTGAACGAATACCTTCTCAAGGCCCATCTTCTTAGCCATTTCAACAATAGCATACATGTGAGTGTTGTGGCTGTGAACACCGCCGTCACTCATAAGACCCATAAGGTGAAGAGCTGAACCGTTCTTAAGGCAGTTTTCCATAGCGCCCTTGAGAGCTTCGTTTTCGAAGAAGTCACCGTCTTTAATTGACTTTGTGATTCTTGTAAGCTCCTGGTAAACTACACGGCCTGCACCGATGTTTGTGTGACCAACCTCACTGTTGCCCATCTGTCCGTCGGGAAGACCAACGTCCATACCTGAAGCACCGATGTATGTCATAGGATTGCTTGCGAAAATTTTGTCAAGATTGGGTGTTTCAGCTGAGAAGATTGCGTTGCCGTAATCTGACTCGTTCTTACCGAAACCGTCCATAATGCAAAGTAAAACAGGTTTTTTCATAATTGTTTAACCTTTCTTTTGATGATAGTAGGGGAATTGAATCCGAAAGTTGAAAGTGGAAAGTTAAAAGTTGAAATGCGGGTCGCTTCGCTCCGATTATATTACTGTAGAAAATCTAAGAGAAATTCGTAGGGGCGCCCATTGGGTGTCCGTTATAATTTGCAATTTATCCGATAAATTAAATCTGATTCTACGGAATGTTTCTATCAGTTTGCAGTTCAATGAATCCGCGACCGTATTTTAACTTTAAAAAAGGCTGCAATAAGCAGCCTTTTAAATTATTTGCTTGCAGCTTTTACAATTACTGAGAAGTCCTCAGCCTTAAGTGAAGCGCCGCCGATAAGACCGCCGTCAACGTTTTCCTTTGCAACGAGCTCGTCAGCGTTCTTAGCGTTCATTGAACCGCCGTACTGAATTGTAACTGTTTCAGCAACGTCAGCACCGTAAACTTCAGCAATAGCTTCACGGCAGTATCTGTTGCCTTCGTCAGCCTGGTCAGCAGTAGCTGTAACGCCTGTGCCGATAGCCCAAACGGGTTCGTAAGCGATTACAACGTCCTTGAGCTGGTCAGCTGTAACGTTTGTAAGAGCCATCTTTGTCTGATATTTAAGGAGAGTTTCTGTGTAGCCAAGCTCTCTCTGTTCGAGTGTTTCACCAACGCAGATGATGGGCTTGAGACCTGCATTAATTGCAGCGAGTGAACGGAGGTTAACTGTCTGGTCTGTTTCACCGAAGTACTGTCTTCTTTCGCTGTGACCTACTACAACATATTCAACGCCTGCTTCTTTAAGCATTTCAGCTGAAATTTCACCTGTGTAAGCGCCTGAAGCCTTGAAGTGAACGTTTTCAGCACCGATTTTGATGTTTGAACCCTTAGCTGCTTCAACTGCTGCAGCAATATCGATAAAGGGTACGCAGAGAACAACTTCACAGTCAGCACCTGCAAGAAGAGGCTTCATTTCGTTAATGAGAGCTGTTGTCTGTGAGGGTGTGTTATTCATTTTCCAGTTACCTGCGATAACTGCTTTACGAAGTGACTTGTTCATTTTAAAATACTCCTTTTTTATCTTTTATCGTATGTATACCCACCGTTTCGGGTGGGTATACAAAAATTTCAAGGTTTAATTATTTATCGTTAAGAGCAACAACGCCGGGAAGATCCTTACCTTCAAGGAATTCAAGTGAAGCACCGCCGCCTGTTGAAATGTGACTCATCTTGTCAGCAAAGCCGAGCTTCTGAACTGCAGCAGCTGAGTCACCACCGCCAACGATTGAAATTGCACCGCTTTCAGCAATAGCTGTAGCAACTGCGATTGTACCGCTTGCGAAGTTAGCCCATTCTGAAACACCCATAGGTCCGTTCCAGATAACTGTGCCTGCGCCCTTGATAGCGTTTGCGAAAAGCTCTTCAGTCTTAGGACCGATATCAAGACCCATCCAGCCGTCGGGAATGTCGTCTGAATCAACAATCTTGTGTTCTGTGTCTTCCTTGTATTCAAGACCTACTCTGTTGTCGATGGGGATAAGGAAGTTTACGCCCTTAGCCTTAGCTGTTTCCATCATTTCCTTAGCAAGCTCAATCTTGTCTTCTTCACAGATTGAAGTACCAACTGTGTGACCCTGAGCAGCAAAGAATGTGTAAGCCATACCGCCGCCAACGATGAGTGTGTCAACCTTTTCCATAAGGTTTGTGATTACGCCGATTTTATCTGAAACCTTAGCACCGCCGAGGATAGCAACGAGAGGTCTCTGGGGATTTTCAAGAGCGCCGCCGATATATTCGAGCTCCTTACGGATAAGGTAACCGCCAACTGCGGGAAGATAATCAGCAACACCTGTTGTTGAGCTGTGAGCTCTGTGAGCTGAACCGAAAGCGTCGTTTACATATACTTCTGCAAGTGAAGCAAGAGCCTTTGAGAATTCGGGGTCGTTCTTTGTTTCTTCCTTGTGGAAACGTACGTTTTCAAGAAGGAGAACTTCGCCTTCCTTAAGGTCAGCAGCAAGTGCCTTTGCACTTTCGCCAACAACGTCCTTAGCCATCTTAACTTCTTTACCGAGAAGCTCGCCAAGTCTTACAGCAACGGGAGCAAGTGAAAATTCGGGCTTGAATTCACCCTTGGGTCTGCCGAGGTGTGAGCAAAGGATAAGCTTTGCGCCGTTATCAAGGAGATATTTGATTGTGGGGAGTGAAGCAACAATTCTCTTATCGCTTGTGATAACTCCGTCTTCCATCTTTACGTTGAAGTCGCAACGAACAAGGACTTTTTTGCCTTTTACGTCAATATCTTCAACTGACTTTTTGTTGAGTACGTTCATTGGTATCGTTCCTTTCGTGTTTGCATTTAATAGTATATTTATAACCACTTGCCATTTTATAACATTGTTGACTTTTTTTCAAGTAGTTACACTGTAAAAAATATGAAAACAAAGGCGTTAATTTTATATATTTTGCCGAAAAATCAAATTAAAGTTAAAAGTTGAAAGTTGAAAGTTGAAATGTGGGTCGCTTCGCTCCGATTATATTGACCGACAGAAACAAAATCCTGTCGCCCCTGAAAGGGGAGATGTCTGCTTTGCAGACAGAGGGGTTAATCCGATGTTCTGCATTTTTAGTTTAATCAGCCTGTAGGGACCGGCGTCTCCGACGGTCCGATTAAATCAATCAAACCAACCTTTAAGCAAATCTGCCATTGCATTATTTTCAGGCTCTTTCTTCTTTTCTTTTTCCTGCTTTTTCATATAGTTCATAACATCGAATTTGTTAGCCCCTGCAGTTTCCTTTCTCTTGTTGAAATCAGAGAGTCTCTCTCTGTATCCGCAGGTGCAGACAAACATTTTCTTTTCGCCCTCACCGCGAAGCTCCAGCTTCTTGTGGCAGTCGGGACAGCGTGCATTAGTAACCTGGGTAAGCCCCTTTCTGTAGCCGCATTCTCTGTCCTGACAAATGAGCATTTTGCCCTTTTTGCCGTTGACCTCAAGAAGATACTTTCCGCAAACGGGGCACTTGTCCTTTGTGGCATTGTCGTGGGTGTATTTTGCATCACTCATAACCACCATTGAAACAAGTGATGTTGAGTAGTCACGCATTTCATTTATAAACTTTTTCATGTCAGCCTTACCGCGGCTGATGTTCTGTAATTGCTGTTCCCATTTCGCCGTAAGCTCTGCAGATTTAAGGTCAGCAGGTACAATTTTTATAAGCTGAATACCCTTTTGTGTGGGGTGAATTTCCTTGCCCACACGCTCAATTGAAAAGTTGTCGAAAAGCTTTTCAATGATGTCTGCTCTTGTTGCAGGAGTGCCGAGACCGCTTGTGGTTTCAATAACCGCCTTAAGGTTCTTGTCGCTTATCTGCTTTGAGGGATTCTCCATAGCAGAAAGGAGAGTAGCCTCGGTGTATCTTGCAGGAGGTCTTGTCTTGCCTGCAATAATCTTCGTATTACTTATATCGAGGATCATTCCCTCTCTGAGTACAGGTAGCTCCTGACTGCGATTTTCAATATCAACATCTTCGTCATCCTCAGAGGAAACACCGTAGAATTCCTTCCAGCCCTTGACGGTAATCTGCTTACCCTTTGCGTAGAAATTATACTTGTCAACTGTCAGCTGAACCTTCATTTCGTCATATTCCATAGGTGCAGAAAGAACAGCCATAAAGCGTCTTACAACAAGGTCGTAAATATTTCTTTCCTCGTAGCTCAGCTTAGCGAGGTTAGGGGACTGCTCTGTGGGAATAATTGCGTGGTGGTCGGTAACCTTTGCGTTGTTTACAATATACTTTGTCTGTATAGGACTTCTGGAGAGCTTCATTGCACTCTGAGCATAGGGACCTACAGCAATTGCTCTCAGCCTTTCGGGAATGGTTGCCACAATATCGTCTGTTATGTAGCGTGAATCCGTTCTCGGATATGTGAGAACCTTGTGGTACTCATAAAGGCTCTGCATAAGTGAAAGAGTCTGCTTTGCAGAGTAGCCGTACTTTTTGTTGGCATCTCTCTGAAGCTCAGTAAGGTCGTAAGCTGCAGGTGGGGGAGTTTTCTTGCCCGCTTTTTCAAGCTTTGAAACAGTCGCTTTCTTGCCTTTAACCGCTTTTTCAATACCTTCAACAAAGGTTCTGTCGGAAAAACGGGTGTTATTCTTTCCGTCTCTGAAGGTTGCGTTAAAGCCCTTTAAAATCAGCTGAAGAGTGAAGTAGTCCTTAGGCTGAAATTTCTGAATTTCCTCCTCACGGGCGACAATCATAGCAAGGGTAGGGGTCTGCACTCTGCCTGCTGAAAGCTGAGCGTTGAACTTGCAGGTCAGAGCTCTTGTTGTGTTAAGACCAACCAGCCAGTCTGCCTCAGCTCTCGCCTGAGCAGATTTATAAAGATTATCGTATTCCTTTGCAGGTTTAAGATTCTGAAAACCTTCCTTGATAGCTTTGTCGGTCTGCGATGAAATCCATAAACGGTAAGCAGGGAGCTTGCAGTGAGCCTTCATCATAATCCAACGTGCAACAAGCTCACCCTCACGCCCTGCGTCAGTTGCAATTACAAGCTTGTCCACGTCAGGACGTTTCATGAGGGCAGAAACTGCTCTGTACTGCTTTGAGGTCTGCTTGATTGTTATAAGCTTCATCTTATCGGGAAGCATAGGCAGATCCTCAAGATTCCACCTTTTGTATTTGTCGTCGTATGCGTCAGGGTCAGCAAGAGTTACAAGATGTCCAAGCGCCCATGTGATAATGTAATTCTGTCCGATAATGCAGCCGTCGCCCTTGCCTTTGCAGCCGAGAACTCTTGCGATATCTCGTGCTACTGAGGGCTTTTCTGCAAGAACTAAAGTTTTTCCCATAGTGTTCACCACCAAAATATATTTTATAAGTCAGCCTTTTCTTTTCTGAGTGCTTTTTTAAGAAGTGCTGCAGAGAAAACGAAAAGAATCATAAGTACGAATAGGAAGTACGGAAACATACCTGCCGAAACATTTTCAGCAATAAGTCCGAAAACTGAAGGCATTACCATTATGCCAAGATAGGTTGAAGCAAGCTGTATACCGATTACACTCTGTGAAATATCTCTGCCGAAAAGAGTGGGTACGAGATAAGAAAGATTCGGAAAAGTAGGACCCATACCGAAGCCGAAAAGAAGAAGTCCGAAGCAGGCTACGTATGAGGGCAAAGGCAGAGCAATAATTACACTTGCCGAAAGGAGAATACCCACACATATTTTAAGAATCTGCAGACTTTTCAGCTTTTTGCCGACAATACCTGAAACGAATCTGCCAAGGGTCATTCCTACATAAAAGAGCATAGCCGATTTTGCCGCTTTGTCGGCAGTAAAGCCCTTATATTCGGCGAAAAATGTGCTGCTCCATACACCTGCAGTATATTCGCAGGCACAGATAACAAAGAATACAACGCAACTGAGTACAACCGAGGGCATTTTCAGCATTTCTTTTGTTGAAAGCACCTTTGTGGGTGTTTCCTCTTCATCCGAGTTTCCTTTTTCTCTCTTCTTCCAATAGGGCAGAGCAAAAAGCAGTATCAAGGTAATAGCTGACTGAATAAGCCCCACGGTAAGATATGCTCTGTGCCAGTCGTTGCTGTCAGCAAGACAAAGGGAGACAAGATAAGGACTCAGAGTAACACCTAAACCGTAAAAGCAGTGCAGATAGCTCATCTGCGAGCCTGTGCAGTTGAGAGCAACAAAGCCGTTGAGAGCAGCATCGATTGTACCTGCACCTACACCGAGAGGTACGGAAAGAAGAAAGAAAAAGATTATATTCTTTGAAAACGAAAGACCGAGAAGCGCCATAGCAGTAAGCGCCGTGCTGAAAACAGCAACAACCCCTGTGCTGAATCTTTTTGTGAGCCTTGTACTCATAAGGCAGGAAAGCATTGTGAAAAAGCTCACAGTAAGTGAAATGTATCCTGCAAGAGAAACGGGCAGATTCAGGTCCTCGTAAACTGCCGGCCAGACAGTGCCCAGCACCGAGTCGGGAAGACCAACTCCTATATATGAAATTGCCATAAGAACAAGCAGAATTGTCATATTCTTACCTTATAACTGAAAGACAGCAGTATTCTTCCCTGAAAGAATCGCTGATTGTCTTTTCAACATCTTCCTTTTTGATTTCTTTGTAAAGCTCAATTGTGTCAAAGAGACTATGATTGTTAAAGTAAGCATCAATAAGGTTGTTTGCAAGGTCGTCAACGTCGTTATAGGCAAAAACCTCAGCACCGTAAAGCTTTTTAAGTGAAACCTCAAAATCCTCATCTCTGATGCCTTCGGTGCGGATTCTGTCAATTTCCTTCAGAATTTCTTCCTTGACCTTTTCGGGACTGTTACTCTCACCCATAAACATGGGTGCGGCAAAGCCTCTGCCGGTAAAATATTCCTTGCCGAATGAGGTGTTGATAAGTCCGTCTGACAGCATTTTACTGTAAAGAGGGGATACCTTGCCTGCTATAATATCAAGTGCAAGATTCATTACAAGAGTTTCCATTGCCGTGCGTACAGGTTCAGTGTGAGTTTCCTTGAAGCCAAGAGCAAACTTCGGCATATCAACGCCTAAGGTTTCCTCAATGTAGCTTTCTGCAATCTCTTTCGGCTCTTCGGGAATAATCTGTTGAAATTCTACAGGCTCTTCCTTTTTGATAACTCTGTCAACGATTGAAAGAACGGTTTCCTTCTTAACGTTACCTGCAACGGCAAGAGCCATATTTGAAAGATTGTAGAAGGTGTTGTAGCAGCTGTAAAGAAGCTCAGCATTAATTTCAGCAATTGATTCAATTGTGCCGGCAATATCAATTCTTACGGGGTTTTTGCTGTACATCCCACGAAGCAGATTGAAAAGTACCTGCCAGTCGGGACTGTCCTGATACATTCTGATTTCCTGACCGATGATGCCTTGCTCCTTCTGTACGGTTTCTTCCGTGAAATAGGGAGCCTTTACAAAGTCAAGGAGAATTTCAAGGTTTTTCTCAAATTCGCCTGAGCATTGAAAAAGGTAGCAGGTGCGGTCAAAGCTTGTGTAAGCGTTGGCGTTTGCACCTGTTACTGCAAAACGTTCAAATGCGTCAAGCTCCTCGCTTTCAAAAAGCTTATGCTCAAGAAAGTGAGCAATACCCTCGGGTACGGTTGTGTAGTTTTCATCGTTTTTCAGCTTGAAACAGGTGTCAACAGAGCCGTACTTTGTGCCGAAAAGGGCATAAGCACCGTTGTAGTCGGGCTTCTCCATAACGAAAATCTTAAGACCGCTATCGTGGTCGATTTCATAGTATTCTTCTTTAAGAAGGTCATTTTTAATGAGTTTTTCTTTCATTATTCATTATCCTCCTTTTCACTTTCAAGAATATATACCGTGTCTTCCGTTACCATATTTGCTGCAATGATAATCTCTTCACGGCTCACATTTTCAAGAAGCTCTGCGTATTCTCCGGGTGTTCTGAATGTGCCTGAAAGACATTGACTTGTCATAAAGCTGTCAATGCCGATAACGCTGTCTTCAACTGAGTTGAAGGTGTCAATAAGGCTCTTCTTTGCGTTTTCGAGAGTTTCATCGGTGAAGTTGCCCTTGCGTACCTCGTCAAGCTCATTTCTGATTGCGGTGAGTGCCTTTTCCGCATTTTCGGTTTCAACGCCGCTTTCAACGGTAATAAGTCCCTTTGAAGCAACAAGCCTTGCCGCACAGTAATAGCAAAGGCTCATTTTCTCTCTTACGTTCATAAAGAGCTTTGAGAATGTGCCGCCGCCGAAAATTGCAGTCATAAGTCTTATTGCAGGGTAGTTGTCAAAATCAAAGGTCATGCCTGCACGCATACCGATAACAAGCTTACCTTGTTTTACCTTCTGCGTTTCTCTGACTGTTTTGCTGTCGTAGCTTTCTGTAAGAAACTCTGTTCTTATTTCAATAATGTCAGCTCTCTTTCGCTGAAGTCTGTCAAAATATGAAGAAGTGATGCTTTCGATTTTATCCATATCGAAAGAGCCTA
Source organism: Clostridia bacterium (assembly GCA_017522205.1). Lineage (GTDB taxonomy): Bacteria > Bacillota > Clostridia > Oscillospirales > Acutalibacteraceae > UBA6857. Next base: position 8,042 of record JAFWZS010000022.1, on the reverse strand, counting down.
CTGCATTGATCTGTACGGGGCTTGTTGTAAGAATCTTCTTCCATTCTGCAAAAACATCCTTACCGCTGAGAGAAGCAATTTTCTCTTTGTTTCCGTACTTGTGAATGCCGTAGCTTTCATCCTTGCACATTTCTTCTACCATACGGTTAAGTGCGTAAATTCTCTTTTCGTCTTTTTCACTTTCAATTCTTTCAATAAGAAGACGCTTTTCTCTTTCCACGTTTTCTTCCTTGAAGCCGTCGGGAGTTATATCGGGGGAGAAGATGCAGTCCATAAGAAGTCTGACACCCTCTTCTGAAATTGCCTTTTTATCAAGTGAAAAACGGTCATCCACCATAACGAGAGAAAGAGTAAGCACCTGGCTTTCACCGATTTTCTGAACATTCGGAGAAATAACTGCACCGTAAAGGGATGCAAGTCTTCTGTTCATTGAAATAATATCGGGGTAGCTTCTGCTTGTCCTTGAAAGAAGATAGCAAAGAAGTGCTCTTTCGCTGCTCTTTTCGTCAAGGGGACATATTAAGCTTACCGAAACCACAGATGTTTTGAATCTTTCTGTTTTATGAAAAGCAAGGCTCACACCTTCGCTTATTCTTTTAATTTCCATAATACACCTCCGTGTGATAATCGAATTTTAAACTATGCTTCATAATTATATCATAATATAGTGTTAATATGCAACAGAAAGAAAGATAAGTTGTTTTCATGATTTTTCTTTCGTCATTCTGCACATCAAAAAATTTTTTCCTTGATTATCTTCCTTTTTTTCGGTGGTTTTTCTTTTTTTATGGTGATTTTTCACAATGTAAAAAATGACTAAAAAAGCTTTATTTAAAGAGTTAATAATGCCAAAGATAACAAAAAATTAACAATCTTAAAAAGTTTTTTGAAAAAATACCTAAAAAAATTGAGCTTTTATATTGCAAAATACCGAAAAATTGTGTACAATGGTTAAAGTGACGATAGTCAAAATATCCAATGTGCAAAAATTATGGATTGGGGAGGACATTTAAAATGTCTAACAGATTATTTCAGGGAATAGTACACCAGATGAAGGATGCAATCGACCGCACTATAGGTGTTGTTGACGGCAGCGGTGTTGTAATCTGCTGCAGCGACCTCGGTAAAATCGGCGAATCAGATTTTGTTGATATGAGAGAGGTTCTTTCTTCTGACGGTGTAAAAGTAATTGCGGGAAAAACCTTCCTTGCAATCGGCGCACAGAATCATCCGGACAGTGCTGTTTTCGTTGACGGTAACGATGAAAACGCCGCTAACTATGCGAGACTTATTTCAGTTTCTCTGGGCGGAATCAAGCAGTACTATGACGTAAAATTCGACAGAAGCAACTTCATTAAGAATGTAATTCTTGACAATATCCTTCAGGGTGACATTTATCTTAAAACGAGAGAGCTGGGTTTCAACAATGACGTTCCCAGATGTGTTCTTCTTATAAGAACTGCTGAAAGAACAGAGGGTTCAGTAAGTGAATCAATCCAGAGCCTCTTCCCGGATAAGAACAAGGATTTCGTTATCAACATCAATGAAACCGACATCGCACTCGTAAAAGAGCTTCGTGGCGGCAACGAAATCAAAGACCTTGAAAAGCTTGCCAGAAGTATAGTTGACTCTCTTCATACTGAATTTTACATCAACTGCATTATCGGTATCGGTACAATTGTAAACGGTATCAAGGATCTTCCCCGTTCCTTCAAGGAATCACAGATTGCTCTTGAGGTAAGCAAGGTGTTCGACACTGAAAAAGCTATTGCTACCTATGAAAATTTAGGTATCGCAAGACTTATTTATCAGCTTCCCACAACACTTTGCGAAATGTTCCTTAAGGAAATCTTCAAAAAGGGCTCAATTGTAGGTCTCGACCACGAAACACTTTTCACAATTCAGAAGTTCTTTGAGAACAATCTGAACGTTTCCGAAACCTCAAGAAAGCTTTTCATCCACAGAAACACCCTTGTTTACAGACTTGAAAAAATCAAAAAACTGACAGGTCTTGACCTGAGAGAATTTGACGATGCAATCGAGTTCAAAGTTGCTCTTATGGTTAAGAAATATCTTGATGCAAAGCCCATCAGATATTAATTCAGACAATAAACCTCAATTCGCAGTGTATATCTATACTCTGCGAAAACTTTTGGAGAAATGTAAAGTATGATAGAGTTTAAAAATGTTTCAATGAAGTACAAGACTAACGGGGCAATTGCTCTCGATGATGTCAATGTAAGAATTGATGACGGTGAGTTTGTTTTTATCGTTGGTGCATCAGGTGCAGGTAAGAGCTCATTCCTCAACGTTATTATGGGACAGGAAAAGGTTGACTCAGGTATAGTTAAGGTAGGTCCCTACAGCCTTACCACAATCAAGCGCCGTGAGCTTCCTTATCTTCGCAGAAGACTCGGAATTGTTTTCCAGGACTTCCGTCTTATTCCTAAAATGACCGTTTATGACAACGTGGCTTTCGCTCTTCGTGTTATCGGTCTCGGTGAAAAGAAAATTACGAAAAGAGTGCGCTACGTACTGAAGCTGGTTGACCTTGCTTCAAAGTCAGATTGCTTCCCGAATCAGCTTTCACAGGGTGAAAGACAGCGTGTTGCAATTGCCCGTGCTCTCGTTAATAATCCCAGCATTATTATCGCTGACGAGCCCACAGGTAACCTTGACCCTGTGCTTTCAAACGATATTATGAGTCTTTTTGACAAGATTAATGCACTGGGTGCAACGGTTGTTGTTGTAACTCACGACCTTGAGCTTGTTCATCAGTTTGACCACAGAATCGTAACTATTGAAGAGGGAAAAATTGTTTCCGATATTCCCGCAAGAGCAAACAGAAACGAAGACGTTTCCTTTGCCTCAGCCGAAACTGAAACAAAGGAGGAAAGTGAAAATGGCTAAGAAAAAGAATAATAAGCGTTCCTCCGGCGGTCTTAATCCCAACTATCTTACAAAAATGGGTGCACATAACCTTATTGCAAACCGCAGCATGTCCTTTTCATCAATCAGCGTTCTTACCGCTTGTCTTCTTCTTATCGGCATTTCCGTTGTAATTCTTCTCAACATTCAGAATCTCGTTAAGGACGTTGAAAAGCAGAACGTTGTTGTTGCCTTCGTAAAGCTTGATGCTGACGATGCAACTACTGCAAAGGTAGGCACAGACCTTCTTGCAATTCCCAATGTTGAAAATGTTGAGTTCGTTTCAAAGGAGCAGGGCTACGAGGAGCAGCTAAAGGAATTCGGCGTTGAGCAGGATCTTTTCAACGATATTATTGATAATCCGCTTCCTCATTCCTACAGAATTTCTGTAAGCAATCTTGAGGATTTCCGTATAACACTCGAACAGATAAAGGCTGTGGAAAATGTTGACGCAGTAAGAGAAAGTCAGGAGCTTGTCAATCAGATTTCAACCATACAGAATTCCGTAACGGCAATATGTGTAATTATGGTTATCGTTCTTGCTTTCGTCTCAATGTTCATTATTTCAAACACCATCAGAATTACTATGGTGTCAAGAAAAATCGACATTCAGGTTATGAAATCCGTTGGTGCAACGAACCTCTTTATTTGTTGGCCCTTTATGATTGAAGGTGTAATCATCGGCTTCATTTCAGGTGTGATTTCTCTCATACTCACTATCGTTTTCCAGGAGTTTGAGGGTGAGTCCCTGAGCTCACTTCTTTCTCTTTTCGGCTCTGAAGCAATTTCAATCACAGACCATCTGCCCCTTCTCATTTTCACCTATATTTTCGCAGGTGTAATCATCAGTTCAATGGGCAGCGTGTTCTCAATCAGAAAATACCTTAAAAAGGAAGGCAGCGAAGCTCAGGACATTTAACATCTTTACGGAGGTTATATGAATACTAAAAGAATAATATCTTTACTTCTTGCTCTTCTTATGATTTTCACGGTTGTCGGAACAGAAGTTTATGCGGCAACAAAAGAGGAACTGGAGCAGAAGATAGAAAAGCTTGACGGTGAAATTGCAGCCAATAAAAATAAGCTGAACGCGCTCAAGGATAAAAAGGAAAGCCAGAAGGAATACCTTGAAACTCTTGAAAAGCAGATTGATACCGTTGAGGAAAAAGCAACAAGTCTGCAGGTACAGGTGAATACTCTCGACAAGAGCATTTCGAAGCTTGACAAACAGATAGATTCACTTACAAAAGAGATTAAGCAGACCAAAAAGCAGATTAAAAAGGCTGAAGAAGATATTGTTACTATGGAAGAAACCATAGATAACACAAGTGAGCGTATGGCTGAAAAGCTCCGTGCTTCCTATATGAAGGGAAGCGAATCAACCCTTCAGATTCTTATGGGTGCTGATTCACTTGCAAGCTTTATGACAAGACTTGAAATGATGAAGCGCACATCTGAAAATGATAAGAAGGATATTGAGGACTTCAGAGATACGGTTGTGAGCCTCAAGAAAACGAGAAAGCAGCTTGTTTCTGACAAGGAAGCTCTCGATAAAAAGAAGGCTGAGCGTCAGGAAAGTAAGCAAGAGCTTGTTACCCAAAGAGCCTCACTCAAGAAAAAGCAGAAGGAATATAACAGTACTGTTTCTCAACTGGAAAGCCAGTACGGTGAAATTGACACTTACGTTAAAGAGCTTGACAAGTCAAGTGCAGTTTATGAAAACTACATTAAAAAGCTGCAGGCTGAGAAAAAGGCAGCCGATGCTGAAATTGACCGTATTCTTAAAGAGTACTATCAGAACAATCAGTCATCAGGCGGCAGTGCAAGCGGCTCTTATGACACAAGCTCAAGCTGGGCGTGGCCTCTCGGTAGCGCATCCTGCTACATCAGCAGCCACTACGGCTACAGAGACCCGAGTGTTTCCGGCTGGGGCTTCCACGGCGGTACTGATATAGCCGGCGGAGGAATCCACGGCAAGCCTGTCTATGCAACAAAAGCCGGCAAGGTTATCACTGCGGTAACAAGCAACTCGGGCTACGGAATTTATGTGCTCATTGACCACGGCAACGGCTATTCAAGCCTCTATGCTCATATGTCAGCACGTTATGTAAATACGGGTGACACCGTTAAAAAAGGACAGATGATAGGCAGAGTAGGCTCGACCGGTAACTCAACAGGGCCGCACCTTCACTTTGAAATCAGAGTTTACGGCGAAAAGAAAAACCCGATGAATTACGTGAAAAAACCATAATACAAAAATCAGAAGAGGGGTAGTTTATCTATCCCTCTGCTCCGCTATAAAAAGGCAATGATTACTTATTTTTCAGGAGGTACGCAATGAAAAGATTTACGGCACTTTTATGCTGTTTATGTCTCTTATTAACTGCATTTGTCTATACTGCAGAAAATAACATTGTTAATGCCGCCACTCAGCAGGAGCTTGAAGACAAAAGCGACAAGCTTGACGCTGAAATCAAGGCAAACCAGAAAAAGCTTAACGAAATCAAGAACAACAAAAAAGCTCAGCAGGAATATCTCAACACCCTTAATGCTCAGATTAAGGCACTTAAAACAAAGGTAAACAATATTCAGACACAGATGAATACTGTTGAAACCGAAATCACAAACTATACGGCAGAGATTAATCAGCTCAGTAAGGAAATCAAGCAGACCAATAAGCAGATTAAAGAGGCAGAGAAGCAGATAACTGAGCTTGAATCCGAACTCAGCTCAAAAGCTGATGCCCTTTCTCAAAAGCTTTATTCAAATTATGTGAACGGAATTGATTCACCTTTAAAGATTCTTATGGGTGCTGATTCACTTGCAAGCTTTCTCACACGACTTGAAATGATGAAACGTATTTCTGAAAGTGAGAAAAAGGTTATCACAGAAATCAAGGATAAGGCTGAAACCCTTGAGGAAACAAAAGAAGTTCTTGAAAAAGATAAAAAAGAACTGAAGGATAAAAAGGATGAAATTTCCACAAGCCGTAAGGCAAAAAAAGAAAAGCAGAGTGACTACGAAGAAAAGCTTGCTGAACAGAATAAGGTTCTGAATAATCTCCAAAAGCAGCAGGATGATGTTGAAAAGCTGATTGCTTCTCTCGATAAATCAGGCAAGACCTATCAGAGCTATATCAATAATCTTGAAGCTGAGAAAAAGGCGGCCGACGATGAAATCAACAAGTTCCTCAGTGAGTACTACGCTTCCCAGAACGGCGGTACAACAAAGCCCACCCTTCCTGCTCAGAATGCAAACCCCACAACAAAACCCAATGCAGGTGATGGCTACAATACAGGTGACACATGGGCGTGGCCTCTGGGCTCAACCTGGTGTTATATCAGCAGCGGCTACGGCAACCGTGATGCAAGTGTATCAGGTAATGCCTTCCATGGCGGTATTGATATTGCAGGCGGCTCAGGAAAGCTTCACGGCGCACCCGTTTATGCAACAAGAGGCGGTACGGTAATTTCTGCAGTAACCAGCGATACAGGTTACGGAATCTACGTGCTTATTGACCACGGAGGCGGTTATTCAAGCCTTTATGCCCATATGTCCGTGCGCTACGTAAACGTTGGTGACACGGTTCAGAAGGGACAGATGATAGGCAGAGTAGGTAATACGGGTAATTCAAGAGGTGCCCACCTTCACTTTGAAATCAGATATTACGGCGAAAAGCAAGACCCCATGCGTTTTGTAAAGAACCCTAACTGAAGTTAATTCATTATACGGAACAAAAGAGGTGATTCAGTTTGAATAAGAAGATATCTCTCGGTACAGTAATCGGGCTTATTGCAATTGCGGTTGCAATCACAGCATCAATTACCCTGAATGCAGTAAAGCTCAGCTACAATTCAATACTGAAAAATCTCCCTGAAAGGTCACAGAGATATGCTCTTCTCGAAGAACTTCAGGATATTATCGATGAGAATTATTACGGCAAAAGAGGTCGTGAAGAGCTTCTCGCTTCTCTCGGTGAGGGTTATATAAGCTCCCTGGGCACTTCCGATGACAAATTTATGACTGCCGAAGAATACAAGGAATATCTTTCAGAGAAAAACGGCAATATGTCGGGCATCGGTGCAAAAACCGAAAGAGTGAAAAATACTCTTAAAATTACGAAGGTATACAGTAACTCGCCTGCAAAAAAAGCAGGTCTTAAAGCAGGAGACATCATAGTAGGCTTTGACGGCATAAAACTTAACAGAAGCAATTTTAAAACTCTTTCAAAAAAATTAAACGGTGAAAGTCTTTCAACGGTGAATATTATCTATAAAAGAGATAAAACCGAAAAAACGGTCTCTGTGGCAAAGGGCTATGAGGTGCCCTCTGTAGAGTGGGCAGTCCACGAAAACGTGGGCTACCTTAAAATTGCAGATTTCTTCTCAAAAACCGCCGAGGATGTAAAGGTGCAGACCGAAAAGTTTGTCTCCTCGGGAATGAAAGCGATTATTATTGACCTTCGTGAAAACGAAAGCACAAACTATGATTATATGCTTTCCTGCCTTGATGTGTTTGTTCCGATGAATGACAGTGATAATCACACCTTCAAGGTTGCTGACGAAGACGGAAATATCATAAAAACTGCCTCAACCACACCCGGTGAGGTGAACATTCCCATAGCAATTCTTGCCTCAACTAAAACGAAAGCAGCGGCAGAATTTTTCACTGCCGCCATGAAGGATTTTTCAAAAGCTGTAATTTTCTCCGACGGCAATACCGCAGGGGACGTCAGTCTTATGGAGGTCTTTGAGCTTTCAAACGGCAGCGCCGTGCTTCTTACCGTTGGTAAGGTGCAGCCTTATAAGGGCAAAAGCTACGAGGATGAGGGCATAACACCCGATTATATCTATGAAAGCGACAGCAAGGGTACGGGACTTTCTGAAGACAGTCAGTTTGTCTATGCCGTATCAGTGCTTACCGAATAAATCTGAAAGGAGCTGAAAAAATTGAACGTAAAAGTTTCGGTTATCGTTGCAATAAGCGGCGACCAAAGTAATCTCAGAAATTCTCTTGATTCAATTAAAAATCAGAGCCTTAAAGAAATTGAAGTTCTTCTTATAGATGCCGAGGCGGCTTCTTCAGCTGCCGACATAATGAAGGAATACTGCTTT
>JAFWZS010000021.1 GCA_017522205.1 Clostridia bacterium | reverse complement strand
GGTGAGCCTTGCTCAAAAGCAAAGGAAATTCAACTTCTGCCTGCTTCGGAAGAAGGCTGTGTAATTGTCCTTAAGGAGAGAGAAAAGCTTGGCATAAGCTCCGTGAGCTTTTCCGTTTCAGAGCAAAAATCAGAAGTATTTAGCTGCTTTTTCTCTTAAAAGGGTGATGGTTTCCTTGGGGTCTTCACTTCCGAAAATTGCTGAGCCTGCAACGAGAACATTAGCTCCTGCTTCGGCAACGGTTTCAACGGTGGAAAGTGAAACACCACCGTCAACTTGAATGTCGAGAGAAAGGTTTCTTCTCTTACATTCTTCACGGAGTTTTACAATTTTCGGCATCATATCAGCCATAAAGCTCTGACCTCCGAAGCCGGGCTCAACTGTCATAACAAGCACCATACCCAGCTTTTCCAAATAGGGATAAACTGCCTCAATTTCTGTGCCGGGTTTTACTGCAAGGGCAGCCACTTTGCCGCTTTCACGGATAAGGTCAATTGTCTTTTCTGTGTCGGAATCCGATTCAACGTGGAAGCAGACCACGTCAGCACCTGCCTTTATAAAATCAGGAATGTATTTATAAGGGTCGCTTATCATAAGATGCACATCAAAAACAAGGTCGGAGCATTTGCGAAGACACTTAATGAGAGGAGCACCGAGAGTAATGTTGGGTACAAAGTGGCCGTCCATTACATCGATGTGGAGCCAGTCTGCACCTGATATTTTCATTCTTTCAAATTCCTCTCCCATTTTTGAATAGTCGCACGAGAGAATTGACGGTGAAATCTTTATCATAATTATTTACCTCACTTAAACATAATTATTCAATTTATTATACCAAGAGGCGTAAAAAAAATCAATAATTACTGCTCTTTTTATAAGAGTGTCAAATAAAAAAATACTGTTAAATTATGGTAAACAAGGGAAAATCGGTCTTTACTTTTTTCTTTTTAAAGAGTATTATAACCATTAAGAAGAGAAAGTTTATACTTTGAAAGAAAAGGAAGAAGATAAAATGGATTTCAAAGAATTTTTAAGAGGTGCACTTACAGCTCCCGAAAAAGGAGATACAGTTGAATATTTTAACCTTAAAGGCAGAGTGTCGGGCAATGTTCTCACCAATGCACAGCGAAACATTCCCTCACCGGGCTATACATACGAGGCTGATGTAACAAAATTCTGGGAGGAATTCCAGAACCTTAAAAAGAACTGCGGTTATCATCTTACCTTCAACACGGTAATGATGAAGGTTCTTGCAGAGGGTCTCAAGGTGGCTCCGAGACTTAATGCTCATCTTGAGTATAACCATACTGCATCCTGCGGCAGACTTATTATTAAAGAGCATATCAACGTTGCAATGCCGATTGTCCTTGAAAGCGGTGAAACGTTCCCGGTGAATGTTAGAAACATTGAAAACAAGAGCCTTAAGGAAATTGCAGAGCAGATTGACGAAATTATGTACAGGGTAAGTGTAACAGATCTTGATTGGGTTCTTTTCGATACCATTGCACAAAGAATGGTGGGCTTCATCCTTAAGGGTAAGCTCTGGTCAAGCTTCAGACAGATGACTACGGGTTACTTCGGAAAATACAAGGTGGGCAAAATTTCAGAGCTTTTCAAGCCCGTGAAGAAGCATAAAGACTCACTTGGTATGAACGACGTGAATGAGGGCACCGTATGCCTTACCAACTGGGGGCCTCTCTACAAAGAAATGAACGGTCTTGTAACCTACACACCGCTTCTTTATCCCCAGGTTTTCCTTATGGCTGTTGGCAATATGCGTGACAGAGAATATGTTTTCAGAAATGAAAAGGGCGAGATTGACCTTGGAACAAAAAAGGTGCTTCCCATTACCCTTATGTTTGACCACAGAATCGGCGGCTTCAACGACGTTATGCCCTTCATCAAAAAGCTTGATGAAATTTTTGCAAATCCCGAAATGCTCAGAGAGTGGTAAATAATTAAATTAAAACTTCATCTCCCTTTCAGTTGACTTTACTTTGCGTTTTTTGCTATACTAAGGTCAAACAGAGAAAGGGAGATTTTAATTTATGTTAGTAAAATTTATAAGATTTTTTGTTGCAATACTTATGATGATTTCACCCACTATTCCTCATACTTTTGGCTTACCTGCAATTCCCAAGGGTCAGAATCTCGATCTCGAAAGCAGATTCGAGCTTGTGTGGAGCGACGAATTTGACGGCACAGAGCTTGACAGAACAAAGTGGCAGTACAACTGGTGGGAACTCCAGCGTAAAGGCGGCTTCTGGCACGAGGATATGGTGGATGTAAAAGACGGCAAACTTGTTATTACAACAGCTTACTTTGAAGGAGGACTTCCCGTTCCTGAAGCTTATCACGACTATTTTGAAAAGCATCCCACAACAAAGGGCTATAAGGGTGGCTGGTACACAGGCTGTGTTGAAACAAGACACCACTACGAGGGCCTGTACGGCTACTATGAATGCAGAGCGATTCTTCCGAAGTCAACGGGAATGTGGTCTGCCTTCTGGATGATGAACGACGGTGTCAGCAACGTTGACGGCTCAGGCAAGGATGGCACAGAGGTTGACGTTTTCGAATCAATGTACTATAAAGACATGTGGTGGGGAGCAGGCGATGCCGTTGTAAGCGGTATTCACTATGACGGCTACGGCGAAGGTCATCAGGGCGACAGTATCGGCAAATGGTTTGCCAATAACCCTTATGAAGAGTACAACACCTACGGCGTTGAGTGGAGTCCCACAGAATACATTTTCTATATAAACGGCGTTGAAACGGGCAGACTTTCAAAAGGCGGAGTAAGTCAGAACCCCGAATATCTGATTCTCTCCTGCGAGGTTGCAGGTGCAAACGGTGTGGCTGATGCAGACCGTCACGGCACAGGCAAAATGAGCATGAAGCCCGGTGACACAGCAGAGTTTATCGTGGACTACGTAAGGGTTTATCAGTATAAATAAGACACATCAGTCACTTTGTATGATAATTTGTCCATTTTCTATTAAAAGGGAATGGCATGTCATTTTCCTTTTTTAGGCAAGAGGGTAAATTTGCAGATTTCGATTGAGAGTTATCATCTTAAAACTTTTTTTAAAAAAATAAAAAAATTTGCAAAAAAGCCTTGACAAACAGAAAAAGACCGTATATAATAGGCTTCGCTGAATGACACGGATGTGTGCAGAATGCATTCGATAGTCGGTGTTTTTAGCGATGAGGGTCCACCCGTTCCCATCCCGAACACGGTAGTTAAGCTCATCAGTGCTGACAATACTTGGCTGGAAGCGGCCCGGGAAGATAAGGCGATGCCGACACAGCAGAGAACCACAGTAATCACTGTGGTTTTTGTTTTTATAAAGTGGAAATTAAAAGTTGAAAGCTCAGAATTAAAGTGGAAAGTTAAAAGTTGAAATGTGGGGCTTCGCCGATTGTATTCACCTTTGCAGATGTAAAAGAGGTAAAACTCTACCTGCCAAACCGGATTGATGCCGTAGGGACCGGCGTCCCGACGGTCCGATTAAAATCAACTCTTTGCCCTGCAGAACTTAACCAGCTCTGCAGACTATATCTGACAGTATTCATAAACATAGACCTGCGACCTTATTTCAACTTTCCACTTTCAACTTTCAACTTTCTCATATCCTTTCCTTTTTCTGAATAAAATTGAAGGAATATTTATTTTCCCCTTGACAATAATTAAACGAAGAATTATATTAGGAGTGAGCATAATGGATAAAAAAGGCGGAAACGTGATTTTTATGCCCGACATTGAATATAAATCCTGGGTTAACCGTAACAAAGAGCTTTTAAAGGAAATCACCTCAACAGGTAAGGTTTCCACCCTCTGGCTTCAGAAGGGCAGCAACAAGGCTTTTCTTGTGCGTTATTTCAGAGAGTGCGGATATTCAATTTCAATTGACGATTAAAAAGGAGAGAAAACCATGGACCGTGACATGATAATAACCCTTTCAAAAAAAATCATCAGAGCAGTAATTGTCGCAAAAGTAGCAGGAGTATGCGTCAAAATCGGCAGAAAAGTTTATGAGTGCATTCCCAAGTATGACACCATTGAGGGCATCGATACGGACT
>JAFWZS010000020.1 GCA_017522205.1 Clostridia bacterium | reverse complement strand
GGCAAGAGAGTTCATTGTTGCTCTGCCCGTTGAAGTCAGTCGTGAAAGGCAGATTGCAGAGGCAGAAGAATTCGCAAAGGCTCTTGCCAGTGACGGCATGTGTGTTGACGTCTGTATTCACGATACAGGCGAAGGTAATCCTCACGCTCACATTATGGCAACCGTCAGGCCGATAAACCCTGACGGCACTTGGCAAAGAAAAACCGAAAAAGAATATCTATGTATCAGAGACGGTAAGGAGCGAGGCTTTACCGCCTCTGAATTTTTATGTGCCAAAAATGATGGTTGGGAAAAGCAGTATCAGTATTATATTGACGGAAAGAAGGTATATCTGCCACCGTCAAAGGCTGACGGTTATGAGAGAGTAAACAAATACCCGAAAAGTACAAAGTACGGCAGACAGAATCCCATAAGCGAGCGTTGGAACAGTGATGAGCAGTTATGTGAATGGAGAAAGCTTTGGGCAGATATTGTAAACAGGGATTTAGAAAAAAAGAACATTGAGCCTATTGACCACCGCAGTTTTGTTGCAAGAGGAATACTTCTGCAACCGACAATTCACGAGGGTGTTTCAAGTAAGAAAATGAAGAAGAAAGGCAAGGTCACGGAGAGAATGAAAAGCAACATTCTCATCCGTAAGGATAACAGCCTGATTACCAGCCTTCGTAAAACTGTTGAGGCACTTACAGAGCTTGTTATCACTGCGGCAAAGCTGCTCATACCTGCCCTTGCAGATGCTCTTGAAGGTATCCGTGTCGGTATGATTATCCTTGAATGTGAAAGAAAGAGCATTAACAAAATGAAGCATCAGGCTATGAATGAAGTCCGTGATGCAGATGAGTTTTATGTGTACTTCCATAAGCTACAAGAAGATATTAAATCCACCGAAGAAAAGCTTAAAGATGCAAAGAAGAAGCTGAAGCTCACACCCAAGGTTATGAAGCAAAAGTATAACTCGGCAAAATGTGAGGTTGGTCACTATGAATTTGAGCTGAAAGAACTGAAATTTAAAATGCAGAACATTCTCTCACAAAATGAATGCGAAACCGAGCAGGATATTGTTAATGCAAAGTCTTACTTTGAGAAAATGCGTAGGTTTGAAATTCCGAAGCTTGAAGCCGAAGAAAAGAGAATGGAAGCAGAAATTCAAAAGACACTTGTTCAGTACCAAGAAACCGAGAAACAGGCTGACGAAGCAGATGCCGAAGAGCTGAAAACAGAGAGAATGAAAATACGCCCCGAAAAAGAGAAAGAGGCAAGGCAGACGGCTGAAACAAATTACAACATCAGCGAATACGATTTCAACCGAAGCGTTGATACCGTTTCAAAGCTTATAGGTGAGCCGCCACCTAATTATCTTACCAAGGCTGAAATAGCAAGGCAGGAAGAATATGCCCGATATGTAAAACAGCAGGAGGAAAGACAGCGGCAAATTGAAGAACGGCGTAAAACCCGTAATAATCAAAATATTAAGAATAAAAATGAAAGGGGCCGTTGATATGGCTAACAAAAAGTTAAAAGCACCGGTAAACATCCCGGTAGAAAAAATTCATCCCTTTGAGGGACATCCGTATAAGGTTTTAGACAATGATGAGATGAATAATCTCATTGAAAGCATACAGCAGAAAGGTGTAATCTCACCTGTTGTTGTAAGACCTCTTGAAAACACAAATGATGAATATGAGATTATCTCAGGTCATAGACGCCTGAGAGCATCAGTAAAAGCAGGGCTGGAAACAGTACCTGCTTTAATTTATGCCGT
>JAFWZS010000019.1 GCA_017522205.1 Clostridia bacterium | reverse complement strand
GTGAAGCAAGCGCTGAGGTTTACCGTACAGCTCTTATTAAAGACTGCAATTTAAAGGACAGCTGGATTGAGATTAAAAACGGCGGCAACTACGATGATTTCTCATCCTGGTCAGGCGACTATTGGGGAAACTGGGATTCAGTTGATAAGGTGCTTTACAGAGACGGCGACGGTGTAAAGCTTACTCCTACAGCCTTTGAGTACAAGTACTACAAAAACTTCAAGGGAGAATCCATTTCTGACCACTCAGCTGCACTTGCAACCTTAACCTATGAAAGAACTGACAACTTCGTAGAGAATGAAGACGAAATGGAAGTTGCAAAGCCTGAAAAGAACCGTAATATTTTTGCTTTCATAAAGTATGTTCTTATGGACCTTTTTAAGCTTCTGACAGATTTCGACAGACTTCTTGCAGTTCTTGGAATTAATAAGTAAAACATTTAAGTGACTGTGTTCTTGCACAGTCACTTTTTCTTTTGTCTTAAACTTGCAACAAGTTAAGAAACTGCCGAATTAAGATGCAGAAGGCGTTTTCTTCACCCCGAAGGCGTACATTGGTACGTCGAGCGGGTGAAAAAACGTCTAAAAAATCAAATACTACTGATAATGGAAATACAAAAAAATACAGGCAATCAAAGTGATGCACTAAAATTACCTGTAAGATTTTTGATTTTTGTTCTGCGCTTAATGCGACAGTTTCTTAGTCAGCTGTGTAAGCCATAAGAGCTACCTGACGAGCACGCTTGATTGCTGTTGTGAGCTCTCTCTGATGTCTAGCACAAGTGCCTGTTACACGGCGGGGAAGGATCTTAGCTCTGTCTGATGTGAACTTTCTGAGCTTCTGTACGTCCTTGTAGTCGATTTCTTCTACCTTGTCAACACAGAATGCGCAAACCTTCTTGCGTGACTTTCTGTTCTGACGAGCGCCTTTTTCAAATGCCATGAGAATTTTCCTCCTGTTCGTAAAATTAACTTTGCATCAAATGCAATTAAAAGGGTAAATCTTCGTCGTCTGTGATTTCTTCAAAATCACTGGGAGCTGCTGTCTGATATGAGGGAGCAGGTGCTGCAGCCGCAGGAGCAGGATTATAGTTACCTGTGCCTGTTTCAGCCTTTGAACCGCAGAAGCTTACTTCTCTTGCAATAACCTCGAAAGCAGTTCTCTTGTTACCGTTCTTATCCTCATAGTTACGGGTCTGAATTTCGCCTCTGATGGCAATCATTGAACCCTTTGAGAAATATCTTGTAACAAAGTTAGCTGAACTTTCCCAAGCAACAATGTTGATGAAGTCTGCCTGTCTCTGTTCACCGGGTCTTGCGTATGAACGCTCCACCGCAATTGTGAAAGCACAAACTGACTTGCCTGTTGTGGTTGTGCGAAGCTCCGGGTCAGCAACGAGTCTGCCCATAAGTGTTACGCAGTTAAGCATAATTTAGGCTCCTCCTTACTTTCTGATTGTGAGAACGCGAAGAACACCGTCTGTGATCTTAGCAACACGGTCAATTTCTGCGGGAAGTGATGCTTCACCGGCATAGTTCATGAGAATGTATGCGCCTGTTGTTTCGTCGTTGATTTCGTAAGCAAGTGTACGAACACCGCCGTTTGCACCGAAGGGCTCACACTTATCAAGTGTACCGTTCTTAGCAATAAGAGCGCTGAACTTCTCTGTGAGTGCTGTTACGCTTTCTTCACCCTTTGCAGTTGAAAATACGAACATTGTCTCATAATTGTTCATGTTTTTTACCTCCTTATGGTCTCTGGCCCTGCATCCTTGTGCAGAGCAAGGAATTTTATTGCAGACATACTGCAACAGTTAAAGATTATAGCAGTATTTGCCACCCTTGTCAAGGGTTTTATCATTTTTTATTTTATTTTTTCAGGTGGACATTCCCATACTTTTGGTATATAATAAAAAGGTATTTATAACCTGAAAAGGATTTTGATTATGAAAAGAATTCTGTTTCTTATTCCCCTTGTTATGCTCCTTGCTTTCGCCTTTTCATCCTGCTCATCAAAAGACGATGTGCAGATGACTGTTGATGGCATCGAAATAAAAAAAGGGGTTTACAATTACTATCTTGAAGAAGCGGCAAAGGAAGCTTCCGATAATGAAAAAGTAGCTGAAATTGCCCTTCAGAAGTGCAAAGAGTTTGTAGCAGCGCAGATTCTCCTTAATGAGAAAAATCTCTCCGTAAGAGCATATTTCAAAAGAAAAACCGCAGAGGACACCGAAGCTCTCTGGAATATGTTCGGTGAGCATTACAAAAAGAGTGAAATTTCAAAAGCTGACATCAACTCTGTAATTTTTAGCCGTTATATCAAAAAGGAAATTCTTCATTATTACTATGATACTGACGGCATAAAGCCTGTGTCGGTTATGGACCTTAAGGAAGAATTTGTTGATTTATATGTGGGCTTCAAGGCTATAGAAGGAAGTCTCACCAAAGAGAACAATATGGGTGAAACTGTAGCTTTGAGTGAAGCTGAAGCAGAGGCGCTCAGAAAGAAATTCTCATCAATGGCTTCTCAGATTAACAACAAAACCGCAACCATTGACGAGCTTAACGAAAGCTATAACGAAGCTCTCGGGCTTATTGTAACGGATACATTGCCCATAATTCTTGCAAAAAAAGACGACGGACTTTATGACGAAAGCTTTTTCGAAAAGGTTATTAATATCCCCCACGGCTTTGCGAGAGTTGTGGAATCAGGCTCATCAATTTATGTTGTGGAGCGTGCGGTCATTGCCACAAACGACGACGATGCCTTTTCACAGTATTCCGAAGAAGTGCTGGAAAGCATGAAAATGGATAGCATCGACAAAATGATAAAAAAACGTGCAGATAAATTAACAGTTGAATATTAAGCGAAAACCACCGATTCATTCAGACGAACCGGTGGTTAAGTATTTATTTAGCTAAATCCACAATTATATCCACGCACTTTTCAGGTGTCAATGCACTGCTGTCAAGGGAGATGTGATAATTCTCAATGTTGCCCCATACTCTGCCCGTAAAGTATTTGTAGTTCACCTTACGCTTTGAATCTTTTTCTTCAAGGCGTTTTTCGGGGCTTTTGTCTCTTACACCGTAACGCTCAACAATGTGCTTTGCCCTGTATTCTTTGTTTGCGTGGATAAACACATTGAGGCAATCGTCTCTGTCTCTGAGAATGTAGTCAGCACAGCGGCCAACAATTACGCAGTTACCTTTTTCTGCAAGCTCGAGGATAACGCTGCACTGAGCGCTCCAGAGATAATCTGAGGCGTTCATTGACCCCGGACTTGCTCCCGATGAAAAAGCATAAGACAAAATACTCTTGCCCGGTGCATACTCGCCTGCATCTTCAATATAAGAGGGATGAAGTCCCGTTTTTTCGGCAACCTGTGTCACGAGCTCACTGTCGTAATAATCATAGCCCAGCTTCTCGGCAACCTCTTTACCGATGCTTCTGCCTCCTGAGCCGAACTGTCGGCTGATTGTAATAATCTTTTTCACAATAAACACCTCTTTCGTTAAGATATTCTGTTTACAGATTAATTATACAAGAAAAGGTGTTTATCATGCAATATAAAAAATATACAAAAGTCTTTGTATGTTTTGCCGTTTCAAACAAGCCTCACCTTGCTGAAAAAACTGCAGTACAAACTGTGCATATTAACTAAATATGAACATTTTTCCAAAAATCAATTGACAACACAGCAAAACAGTAGTAAAATAACCTTGTGTCTAAGGTTTTATACCTTCAGTAAAATTTGTAATGAAAAGGAGTATAAATATGAATCATTTTAACTGGAATGCATTTGTAGATGTTTGGGAAGAATTTATTGATTTTATGGATACAGTATTTGCTTGGCTTATGTTCGTTCTTGCTGACGGCCCCAAACCTGTAGAATAATACTTTCACTTCAAAGGAGAAAATTATGTTTAATTCAAACAATCAGACTATAGAGATGTTATATACCCTCTATATGCTTATATCAAGAACTTTTACAGCATGGTTTAAGTTTATTGAAAGTCTTTACAATTCATAATATTGTGAAAAGCTATCGGGAACTCATCCGATAGCTTTTTTATTTTGCTTCAATCTTTAGTTGTCGCCCTTTTGCCATGAGTAATCGGTACACCTGATTCATCTGAGCTGAATACGAAAAAGCCACTGCTTTTGCAGTGGCTTAAGTTTCGGTTAAATCTTATGCGTATGTAATTGTGTATACGTCATCAAGTGAACCTGCGATACCAACTGTAGCGTTGATGAATGCAGCCTTACCTGTACCTGAACCTTCGATGGGCATCTTGAGAGTCATAAGAGTAACTCTGCCTTCGCCGTCAACTGTTACTTCTACAGTTGCGCCTGCGTATGACATATCAGCTGCTGTGATAACGATGGGATCAGCTTTGATTTCTGCAAGGTTGAGGGGGTTAGTAATCTGCTGGTGGAATACGGGGTATGTTGTGTTTGTACCGTCGTATGTTGACTTTTCAGGCTTGATAACAACTGTCATCTTGTAGCCGTCGCCAGCTGCTACTGCTGTAGCTGATGCACAAGCTTCTTCTGTGAGAGCTGCATCTCTGTCGCCAGGTGTGAGAGCGTTGTAAAGCTTACCGTCAGCATCGTTTACACCGTTGTTATAATCAGCTTCCCATGTTGATGAACCTGCAAGACTATCAATAACGGGCTGAACGATCTTAGCAACTGCTGCACCACCGGGGCAGTCTGTAACCTGAAGTGATACTGTGCTGTCCTTCTTGAAGTGGCATGAACCTGTATAGTTCTTTGTGCCGTTGATAGCCTTGTTGTAAGCTGCAACTACTTCTGCGGGTGTGCCGGGAACTTTGCTGTCACCAGCGGGCTTGTCAGCAGGCTTGCTGTCAGCGGGCTTGTCAGCATCCTGTGAAGGAGCCTGTGATGAGGGCTGAGTGCTGGGCTGTGTTGAAGGCTGAGTGCTGGGCTGTGTTGAGGGCTGTGTGGGAGTTGTAGCGCCTACGTCAGCTGAACCGCCTTCGTACTTAACGTTAACGTTGATTCCTTTTGTTGCGCCGATGCCGAAGCCGCTTAAGAAAATGATGAGGGCTGCAAGAACAATGGCAACAACCTTGATTTCTTTCTTCATGGTCTGTTAAACCCCTTTCAAAAATTTACGCCTTTTCTCCGGCGCTTTTTTCCGTATTATGCTTCGCATCTGAAGATACGCAAACATTTACTTAATAAAGTTACAATAAAATTTGGAAAAAGTCAAGGGTTTTGCGTAAATTTGTAGAAAGAATTCATAATTATTTTTTAAGCTTTTTTTTCTTCGGTTTTTTAAACAAAAAATTATGATTTTTCCATGCAAAACTCACAAAGTAAATTTATATTATTTTCTAAAAAATTCCAAAAGGTGTTGCATTTTCCTTTGGTAAAGTGGTATTCTATATATTATAGAAAAAGTACTATTTTTATGAAAGGAGTGTTCCTGTGAAAAAGATTATTGAAGTTACCGGAATGCACTGTCAGCACTGCGCAAAAGCTGTTGAAGATGAAATCAAAAAAATTAACGGTGTAAGCAAAGTTAAGGCTGACCCCGATAAAAACAATGCAACAGTTTCAATGAAAGGCGACGTCAGCGACGAGCTTCTCGTAAAAGCTGTTGAAGAGGCCGGCTTCACTCCCGGCGTAATCACAATCAAAGAAGGTCTTTTTGGCTGATTAATTAAAGGAGAGAACAAAAATGGCTAAAGAAAAAAAGCAAAAGGAAGCTCCCGTAAACGAGCATCCTAACAAAATCGGCGTTAAAGACGCTGCAGGTTACACTATTGCCGAAGCGGCTAATATGTTTAACCTCACTTACATTTCAAGCTACCTTAAAATGTTCATGACAGACGTTCTCGGTATTGCTCCTGCAAAAGCCGGCGTTATGTTTATGATTACACGTATCTGGGACTGCATCAACGACCCCTTGTGGGGTGCGCTTGTTGCTAAGCGTGCACCCTCAAAGGACGGTAAGTTCCGTCCCTATCTCAAGTGGGTTGCCTTCCCTCTCGGCATTTCCACAATTCTCTGCTTCTTGCCATATCATCAGTTTACACAGAGCCAGGGCCTTCTTCTTGCAATCTGCTACATAACATACTGTCTTTACGGTATGATGTACACAGGTATGAATATCCCCTTCGGCTCACTCGCTTCTGTAATCACTGACGACCCCAACGGCAGAAATCTTCTTTCAACCTTCCGTTCAATCGGTTCAGGTGTAGGCGGTGCAGTTGTTTCACTTCTTGCTCCCTTCTTCATCTACTCTGCAAAGATGGAAAACGGAACAGCAGTTATTGACAAGGTTACAAACGAAGTTGTTAAGGTAACAGACGGCAACAAGATGTTCATCTTCGGTCTTGTTATGGGTATTCTTTCAATTATCTTCTACCTTGTAGGCTTCAAGACCACTAAGGAAAGAGTTCCCTCAGAGGCAGACCCCAAGGTTGACCTTAAGAAAACCTATCTCGGACTTCTCAAATCAAGACCCTTCGTTACTGTTGCTCTTGCAGGTGTGCTTATTTCAGGTCAGCTTCAGTTCAACTCCTTCAATACATACCTTTATAAGAACTACTTTACAAACACAAGTCTCGGTGTTCTCGGAACAGTATGCAACTATCTTCCCATGGTTTGCCTTGTTCTCTTCACTCCGAAGCTTTCAGCAAAATTCGGTAAGAAGGAGCTTTGCGGTAAGTTCTCAATTATCGCTGCTATCACTTCAGTAGTTCTTGCAATTCTCGCCAACAACCAGAGCTTTATTGATATGATAAGCCCAGAAAAGGGTATTTTCCCTGCATGGATGTTTATGCTTGCACTTCTTCTCATCGGCTTCGGCTACACCTTCGTAAGCCTTACCTGCTGGGCAGTTGTAATGGACGTAATTGACTATCAGGAATATACCACAGGCATCAGAAGCGAAAGTGCAGTTTACGCTGTTTACACCTTCTCAAGAAAGTTCGGTCAGACAATCGCTGACACCGCAGGTCTTTTCCTTCTTCAGTGGGCTAAATACGACAGCACAACAGCAGGCAACGGTTTCATCACAGAAAACGGCACAAGTAAAAAGATTATGCTTATCTGCACAATCATTCCTGCAGTTGTTTACACAGGCGTATGGCTTCTTATGAGATTCGGTTATCCCCTTACCAAGGAAAGACTTGAACCTATCTATGCTTTCGTAAGAGAGAAGAGAGAGGCTGCAGCAGAGGAAGCTGCTGAGGCGTAAGTTTAAACTTGACAAAATAAAAAACTCCGTGTATAATAAAGATACACGGAGAGGTTCTCTGCGATAAGCAGGTAACTCCCAATATTGCTTATTTATGAAAACACCGCAAATTTGGAAGGTTTGGCGGTGTTTTCTCTTGTTTATGTATTATCCAAGAAAATCATTTGTTACGTTTTCCTTTTCGGATATCCTTAAGTACTTTGTAACAGAATGAGATAATAGCAAGTATCAGATTAATGATTGCACATTTTTCTGATATTGTCATACTATCACCCCCTTCTTCAAAATGAAAAGGGAGTTACCGCCTACTGTTTTATGCAGATTACCTGCGGTCATTTTATCATAGCGGCATAAAAAAGTCAACTGCAACCAACGGTTGCGCAATTTCCAAGTAAAGTTTATTGCTTTTTTCATCTTTGTAAAGTACAATATAATCAGCAAGGCACAAAGAAAGGCTGATGAATATGACACTACACGAAAAAATATATATCCTCCGAAAAAAGAACGGTCTTTCTCAGGAGGCTCTCGCTGAAAGCTTAGGCGTTTCAAGGCAGTCTGTCAGCAAGTGGGAAACGGGTGAAGCCACACCTGAAGTGAGTAAGCTGCTCTCACTTAGTAAGCTTTTCGGGGTTACAACGGATTATCTGCTGAATGACGAAACGGAAGAAGAAAACGTGTCTGAGACTGCAAAAAATGAAATGCCCTCATCAGATTTTGAGGTAACATCTATAAGCGAATCCACACCGATAAAGAAAGGCAGAAGTGTCAGAACACTTGTAATAATACTTTTAATCTGTATCGTGCTATGTATGCTTTTGCCACTCATAATGGCGATTTTAGGTTACAGTATATTTCAGATGAGCCCTAACGCTGAAACCGTATACGCTGAAACTGCACCGGGCTATGAAATTGAAATAATTCCAAGCGTTGAGCCTGACGAAACCTACCCTTACGGCCCTGACGATACAATAAGCGTCAGCTACCCCGATGAAGAAGACGGAGAGGTAATCGTGCATTTTCAAGAGAGTGCTTCAAGTGAAGCTCAATCAAGCTCTGCTTTCAGTATTGCAGGTGTTCTGGCAATTGTTTTCGGATTGCCTGCTGTTGCGATACCTGTACTTATTGTTGCACTAATCATTCTTCTTATAAAACGGAGAAGACAATAACCAACATATTATAAAAACCATTGTAAAAGCTTGATGCAATTACAATGGTTTTCTTTTGTGATTAAACAGACCGTCGGAGGCGCCGTTCCTACGGTATTATTCACTTTCTTTATCGGCTGTAGTAATCTTAGTGATGAACTCTTTAAGCACATCTACAGGTGGTTTTCCGCCGAGCTTAAGAGTGATATACGGACTCGTTTTAGCAGCACTTATCATAGCTCTGCCGCGGAAGTGCTGACCGATTGCGGCAACAATTTCAGGCTTCAGCTCATTGATGAAAATGAGAAGAACCGTGTTCTGCTGCTTGATTTCATAAATTCCCAGCTTTACCGCATAGCTTCTCAGAAGTGCAACATCAACAAGACCCTGAACGGCTGCAGGAGGCTCACCGAAACGGTCGATGAATTCGTCCATAACGTCCATAGCATCCTCACCGTTTTCAATTTCGGCAATTCGCTTATACATATTGATTCGGTTTTTCACCGAGTCAATGTAGGTTTCGGGAATATGAGCGTCAATTGCCATATCAATAAGGCACTCTTTTTTCGGCTTGAACTCCTCACCTGTTCTCTCTTCCTCAATAGTTTCGGAAAGGATTTTCAGGTACATATCGTAGCCGACTGCCTCCATATGTCCGTGCTGCTGAGCACCAAGCACATTACCTGCACCTCTGATTTCAAGGTCACGCATAGCAATACGGAAGCCTGAACCGAACTCCGTAAACTCTCTGATGGCTGAAAGTCGGCGCTGTGCAACTTCGCTTACCTCTTTACGGTTGTTGTAGGTGAAATAAGCAAAGGCTCGTCTTGATGAACGGCCTACTCTGCCTCGTATCTGATGAAGCTGAGCAAGACCGAGACGGTCTGCATCCTCAATTATAAGGGTATTTGCATTAGGCACGTCAACACCTGTTTCAATAATGGTTGTGCAGACGAGAATGTCAATTTCGCCCTCAAGAAGCTGGCACCATACCTCACTGAGCTGTTCCTCGGTCATTTTGCCGTGACCTATACCGATTCGTGCATCAGGCAGGAACTCCTTGATTTTTGCCGCAGTTTTTTCAATGGTATCCACTCTGTTGTGGAGATAATAAACCTGACCGCCACGACGAAGCTCTCTTTCCATAGCCTCAGCAAGCACACCCATATCCTGAGCCACAACGTAGGTCTGTACGGGGTGTCTGCCCACGGGCGGAATTTCAAGAGAGGACATATCTCGTATACCCGTCATCGCCATATTGAGAGTACGGGGAATGGGAGTTGCCGAAAGGGTAAGCACGTCAACAAGAGGGAATTTTTCCTTCAGCTTTTCCTTCTGTGCAACACCGAAGCGCTGCTCTTCGTCAACTATAAGAAGTCCTAAGTCCTTGAACTCAACGCTTTTTGCAATAATCGAATGAGTGCCGACAATTATATCAATACTGCCTCGTTTGAGAGCCTTTTTGATTTCCGTTCTCTCCTTCTGAGTGCGGAAACGTGAGAGCATTTCAATTTCCACAGGGAAGCCGTCAAAGCGCTTTTTGATTGTCTGATAATGCTGAAAAGCGAGGATTGTTGTGGGCACAAGAATTGCACACTGCTTTCCGTCTGCGATACATTTAAAAGCAGCACGCAAAGCAACCTCGGTTTTACCGAAGCCAACATCACCGCAGAGAAGTCTGTCCATAGGACTGCTTCTTTCCATATCGGACTTAATTTCGTTAATGGCTATAAGCTGGTCGTCGGTTTCTTCAAATTCAAAACGGCGTTCAAAATCACTTTGCATATCCATATCGGGTGAAAAAGCAAAGCCTTTTGAATTCATTCTTGCCGAATATATTTTTGTAAGCTGCGCTGCCATATCCTTTACGGCAGTACGCACTTTTTTCTGTGTGTTTTTCCATTCGTCAGAACCGAGACGGCTGAGCTTGATTACCTTATCGGTATCACCGGGTGAAACGTATTTTGCAAGCAGGTCAAGCTGTGTTACGGGAAGGTAAAGCACGTCTGTGCCACGGAAATTGATTTTGATATAATCCTTGATTTTACCTGCAACGTTCATGGTTTTTATGCCGTCGAAGATGCCTATGCCATGAACTGCGTGAACTACATAGTCGCCCTTTGTAATTTCTTCAAGGGAGGTAAGTCCCCTGCCTGTTTTGAACTTTTTCTGCACCTTTTTCTGCACCTTGGGAGTAGCTCTGCCATAGGTAAAGAGCATAAATTTCTCCGAGGCATATTCAATACCGCCTGAAACACTTCCCGGAATTACGGACACAGTTTTTTCAGGGAATTCTCCAGGTACAACAGGGAAAAATCTCGACTTTATTCCCTCGGTTTCAAGATCAAAAGCAAGCTCTTTCGCACTCTTCTCGGTACCAGCCATAACCACAACTGTGTAGCCTAAGCGCTGTGCAGGCTCAAGGTCTTCAATAAGATAGGAAAGTGTGCCGTCCCAGCGTGAGGTCTGCTGTGCAGTTACGCTGACGAGATTTTTCACGGGCACATCAAATGAGCCTCGTGCAAGGTTATCAACGAAAATTGTTCTGCCACCGGTATACTCCGAAAGCACCTCATTCCAGGTAAGAGCAAAGGTGTCGATTCCCTTTGTAAGAAGGCCGTCTTCAAAAGCGGCACGGATATCTTCCAAAAGAAGCTGAGATGAGGTTGTGAATTTCTGCTTGATGTTGCTGCTTTCCGTTACAATAAGGAGTTTTCCCTCCACATATTCAAAGATAGATGCAACGCCCTCATAAGCAAGTGAGAGGTATCTGTCAGGTGAAGCAATATGCATAAAGTGGCTGAGGCGTTCTATGTCTTCGTTTATTGCCGCTTTTACCTTTACGCTGCCCTTACCCTTTACTGTCGGCAGAAATTCTTCAAGCTTTTTCTTCATCTCTTCGGGAGAATCAAAGAGAATTTCCGTTGCCGGGGTTATGTTTATCTCAGAAAGCACTTCGGTTCTGCGTTGGGTTTCAAGGTCAAAAAGTGAAATTGAATCTATACTGTCGCCCCAGAATTCCACACGGCAAGGTGCTGTATGTCCCGGTGCAAAAATATCAAAAATTCCGCCACGAAGAGAGAACTGACCTACACCGTCAACCTGCTCTGTGCGTACATAACCTGCACTTATGAGCAGCTTTATTATAGCGTGAGTGGAAATCTCCATTTCCGTTGTAAGCTTAAGAATGTGCCTTTTCAGCTCATAGGGCGGAATGGTGAGCTGAATTGCCGCTTCTATGGAGCATACTATATAATTATAGTCACCGTCTAAAATACGGCAGAGCACACCGAGACGCTTCTGCTCAAAATCAAGGGATTTACTGTCGGTCTGACGGAAGTTGAAGTCACGGGCAGGATAATGGTATGCCCCTTTTGAGAACACGTTAAGGTCCTCCGTCAGCTTTACAGCAGAGGCTTCATCGGGACAAATTATGAGAGCTTTCTCATCCAAATCTTCTGTAAGTGATGAAATATAATGAGCCTTATGCACCTGAGAAAGACCGATTACGCCCATTGGAAGTGCGGATGTCTTCACGGCATTTTTTACAGAACTGTATTCAATTGAAGAAGAAAGGATTTTTGAAAAGCCTGACATAAAGCTCACCTGCCCTTTTAATTTTACTCTGAAAATAAATTATATATCCACAACACGGAAAAAGTCAAGAAAAAAGAAACCTCACACGAGGTTTCTTAATTTCAAGTTTTTAAAACTTATTCAGCATCTTCTGTCTTAAGGCTTTCGAAGATCTTCTTGAGTTCTCCGATGATGTACTCAAACATTTCCTTGATCTGAGCAAGAATTTCCTGAGCTCTTTCCATTATCAGTTGCCTCCTTCTCTTAATATTTCGCATACATTATAAATCATTTGTATACGAAAATCAATATCATTTCTACGCTATTCAAAGAATTTAATACTTTTTTAATTATGGCGTAACAAAAAAATAACCGCTCCGAAGAATCGGAGCGGTCTTCAGATAAATTAGTTGTTTTCGTTTGCCTTGTCGATGATACCGAATACAAGATTCTTAATCTGTTCAAAAAGGTTCATGAGAAATTCGAAGAAAGCTTCCATTTTTGTTACCTCCGTTAATTTTTTAGTAAGGTATTATTTACCTTCTGTTTTGATTATACATTATGTATTTCAAAAAATCAATAAGATTTTATAAAATACAACATTTTTTATTCCTGTGTGCCGAAAAGTTCGTCAAACTTTGCTGAAAGAAGGAAAGGAAGAAGAATTGCCCATACCTTTTCGAAAAGCTCTGTAAGACCGTTGAAGAAGCCTTCCTTATCTGTGTCGAAAAGACTGTAAATAAGTTCCATTGATTTCACCTCCGATGAATATATTTTACTTTGTTAACATTATATATTATTTTCGTTTATAAATCAATAGATTGTTAAAAAATATAACTTATTTCACAAAGGTTTCACCCAAAGAAAAAAAGAGCCCGAAACGGACTCTTTTAAGGACTAATTTGAATTATTCAGCATCTTCAGCTGTGTATTCGTCAACCTTACCCATAATGAGATCAACAAGTTCGAAAATCTTGATTACAAGTTCCTTGAGATCTACAACAAATGCAATAATCTGATCCATTGTTTGCCGCCTCCTATGTAATATTTTCCCTCTTTCTGAGGATCAAGATAATTATAACTCAGTTTATTAATAAATTCAATACTTTTTAAGAAATTTTTATAAACAAAAAAGAACTGCTGAAACCAGCAGTTCAAATTCTTTATCATTCTTCTTCCTGGGGGAAGTAAATTGCAATCCATGCCTTGAAATCGTCAAGCATCTTTTTGATAATTGCAATTGCTTCTTCGAGCATAGCAAAAACGTCCATAACTGCATCCCTTTCTGAAAAAAATATTGTTCTTCTCTGAACTGTCAATATTATACACCAAAGAGTTTTTAAATTCAATAGAAAATCAGAATTTTTAATTTGTTTGTTAAGATGTTGTTAAAATTCTCCCTCCATCTTTTTGCCTGAAGGCAAAAATCCACCGTACACGGCCGTCCCCCTTTGTCTGCTATGCAGACATTTCCCCCACACCGTGGGGGAATCGGCCCTCGGGGAGGGAGCAAGTGTTCAGGGCAAAAAAAGAACACCCGAAGGTGTTCTCAATTCTGCTTATTCAGCTTCCTTTGCTTCGAACTTAAATTCGTAGTCAATCTTGAGAAGGCCGAGAATCTTGTTGATGATGTCAACAACGAAAGCGATGATTGCATTTGTATCCATTATGGTATTCCTCCTTGTTAGATTTTAAAACATACTCCCGTAAGGGTATTATTTCCTGCTATTATGCTTCGGGTTTGCTGAAGTCAAATACAAAATCTACTTCAAGGATTTCAAGAATCTTCTGGAGAAGATCAACGATTCCTTTGATGATTGTGTCAATATTGAATTCCATTCTACATTTCCTCCTTATTTTTTATCAACTCATATTCAGAATTGCTGATTACATAACATTCTGCTATGACTTTTCGAGATGAAGGTCAGAGCCGAGGCTTACATTAAGCCTTCTTTTCTCATAATAGCTTCAATAATTTTGAAGATTCGGTCAGCGATGAAAGTAAAAAATGCCCACATAATTAATTACTCCTTTACTTTAATTTATAGATTTACACTTTTTGTACATTCATTGTACATCATATAAAGGAATAAATCAATAGCTATTTCACATTTTTTGGGTTTTATTAATCAAAAAAACAAAACCGCAGACCGTTTGGTCTGCGGTGTAAGTTATTTGCAAATAACTTAAATCACTTAGATTTCTGTCTTAATGAAACCGAAAAGGATATCGAAGAGAGCTTTGAAAACTGCAGTGATTTCTTCTGTTGTTACTTCACCGTCGAAAAGAGCTTCACAAGCTGTCTGAAGAGTTGAAAAATCAAACTTCATTTTAGTGTCCTCCTTCTTAAAAAATTTTAGTTTGAAATCATAAAGATGTCAAATTACAATTATCTAGCTTCTTCTTCTGCACCGGGGAATTCGGGAACTTCCTTAGCGAAGATTTCCTTAACGAATTTAATGATTTCAGCAAGGAGAGCTTCGAAGATTGCCTTGATATCGATCTTTGAAAAATCCATTATTGTGTTCCTCCTTTTTAGATTTGTTCTAGAGTTTCCTCTCTAACATGGCTTCATTATATAATAGTTTCCATTGTTTGTCAATACATAATTCAAAAAAAATTCATCTTTTCAACTTATATTTTTTATTTTTCGCAAAAAATTAAACGCACGGCATAAAAACCGTGCGTTTGTGGATTTAATTATGCTTCTTAATAATCTTCTAAAACATCAAGGAGTTCTCTGATGTAAGTAAAGAAGAAGTCAGCAAGTCTCTGAAGGATTGCAGCGAGTTTATTCATATTCATAGTTCCTCCTTCCGGAATTTTTAGTTCATTTGTATTATACACTAAAAATCAAATATATTCAAGTGTTTTCATAAAAAAAATGCCCCGAACCTGAGTTCGGGGTTATTTTTAATAATTGTTAATCACTTAGATTGCCTCAACACCAAGGGTGTCTCTAAGGAACTTGATAAGCTTGCCAAAGAATACTTCGGGTCCTTCAACGTCCTTGAAAAGAACTGCGAAAGCGCCCTTGATATCGCCGTCAATTGCAAGAGCAAAAGCTTCTTCAATATAAAGTTTCATGGGATTTGTCCTCCTTCTTTAAAAAATAAATAACGTTCAATTAACTATTAGTTGAAAAGGTCAATTTTGATGTCTGTAAGATACTTGTTGATAAGGTCATCAAGGAAAGCAACGAACTGGTTGATGATGTCCATAACAGTAGCCTTAATCTTTTCCATATCCATCGTAAGGTCCTCCTTTAAAATTTTTAGGGATACGCCCCTAAGTTGATTCTATTATATATCAGCGTAAAAGGTTTGTCAATAGTTAATTCAAAAAAAATTCATCAAAATTCATAAGTTTGTTAGAACCCTTCCACCGCAAGCGGTCCCCCTTCCCTTAAAAGGGAAGGCATTGTCGCCCCTTTTAAGGGGAGATGTCATACGCAGTATGACAGAGGGGTCTGTCGCCCCTTTTAAGGGGAGATGGCTGCGTATGCAGTCAGAGGGGTCTGTCCACCTTTTTATGTTATGGAACATCTGAACGAGAGTTATCAATAATAGCAAGGCGTTCTCTGACGACCTTATCAATCTCTTCACATACTCCGTCAAAATTACTATCAACATCATAATTTGAAAAGCGGATAACCTCTATACCGTATACGTTAATAATTTTCGTTCTGATTTTGTCGTATTCCATTGCATTGAGTTCATAATGCTGACTACCGTCAAGTTCAACAACAAGTTTAGCCTTTGAACAATAAAAATCCACAATGAAGTTTTCGATTATTCTTTGCTTATACCATCTTATGGGGTAATTCTTCAAAAAATCATACCATAAATGACTTTCTTGTTTGGTCATATCTTTACGCAATTTTCGTGCTTGTTCAAGCAAATTTTTATTTCTGTCTATGTGTGCCAAAAAATCACCCTCTCTCGGACAATATACCATTAATATTTCTTTTTGACAAGTTGTTTTTATAACTCTTAACCCCTCTGTCATAC
The DNA here is from genome assembly GCA_017522205.1 of Clostridia bacterium. Classification (GTDB taxonomy): domain Bacteria; phylum Bacillota; class Clostridia; order Oscillospirales; family Acutalibacteraceae; genus UBA6857. Next base: position 9,927 of record JAFWZS010000019.1, on the reverse strand, counting down.
TGCGTATGACATCTCCCCTTAAAAGGGGCGACTAAGTCTTCACTTTTAATACCCTGTTAGGGAAAATGTCTACAAAGCAGACAAAAGGGGATGGGCATGTTACGCCGGTACGAAGTGACAGTGGGAAAAACCCCGCACTTTTATTTCCAAATCAGAACCAAAACGCCCTCAAAAAAATTTTTTCGCTGAAAATTGCAATTTTGTGCAGAAAACCTGCAACAAAACCCGTTTTCCGGCCTATATATGGGAGGACTTTTTTATTGTTAAACTTTTTTATGAAAGGAGAGGATGAAAAATCAAGGAACTTTCAAGTAAAGAAAAACTCTTTTGCACCTATTACTGTCTTTCTCGTTGCGGACGTGAAGCCGCTGCAAAATCGGGTTACATTCTGCCCGAAAAAACTGCCGTGCGACTTCTTCGGCGCAAAGAGATTCAGCGTGAAATTGAGCGCATTGACAAAAAAAGAAAGAAAAGCGAAGCGGATATTTCCGCCGGCTACTTCAGACTTGCCTTCGGGTGTGTCAGCGATGCCGTAAAGCTGATTTTTTCCGAGGATATAACCGAAGAGAAAATCGATGAGCTTGACCTTTTTAATATCTCTGAAATCAAGAGAAAAAAGGGCGGAGACGTGGAGATTAAATTCTTTGACCGTATCAAGGCGCTTGAACGGCTTTCTGAAATGAGTGAGAGTGATTCCTCAGGTGAAGCTTCCGTTTTTGATGCAATCCGCAAGGGTGCTTCAGCCTTAAAGGGTGACAGCTTTGAGTAAGACAAGCTATGTACCCTTTTCGAAAAAGCAGCTCACTGCTCTTTCCTGGTGGCATCCCGATTCGCCCTACTGCAGCTATGACGGTATCATCTGCGACGGTGCAGTGAGAAGCGGAAAGACAACCTGCATGTCCATTTCCTTTGTCGCCTGGGCCTTCTATTATTTCGACGACACTTCCTTTGCACTTTGCGGAAAAACAATCGCTTCTTTAAAAAGAAACATTGTCACCGGTCTTTTGCCTGAGCTTAAAAAAGCCGGCTTTTCCTGCAATGAAAAGCTCAGTCAGAATCTTATCGAAATCACCCACGGCAAACGGACAAACCGTTTTTATCTCTTCGGCGGAAAGGATGAAAGCTCTGCTTCACTCATCCAGGGTATGACCCTAGGCGGTGTGCTTCTTGACGAGGTTGCGCTGATGCCTCGCTCCTTCACTGAGCAGGCTCTTGCACGTTGCTCCCTTAAAAATTCACGGTTTTGGTTCAACTGCAACCCCGAAAATCCCATGCACTGGTTCTATGAGGAGTGGATTAAAAAGGCTGAAGAAAAGAACTGCCTTTACCTTCACTTTCTGATGAAGGACAATCCCTCACTTTCCGAAAATGTTATCCGCCGTTATGAAAATCTCTACAGCGGTGCATTCTATGAGCGCTTTGTACTTGGAAAATGGGTGGCTGTTGACGGTCTGGTTTATCCTGAGGTAGCAAACGGCAAATATGTGGAGCTGCCGCCTGTTTCCGTTTTCGAGAAGTATTACGTCTCCTGCGATTACGGAACGGTCAATCCAACCTCTTTCGGTCTTTGGGGCTTACATAAGAACGTGTGGTTCAGAGTGAGCGAGTATTATTACTCCTCAAAGGTCAAAGGCAGACAGAAGACCGACGAGGAATACTACAGTGACCTTCTCAGCTTTACAGACGATCTGAAAATCGAGGCGGTTATCGTTGATCCCTCTGCCGCATCCTTTATTGAATGCATCAGACGTCACGGGAAATTCAGCGTTATTCCCGCAAAAAACGACGTCACCGACGGCATAAGAAAGGTTCAGGGTGCTTTCCGTGACGGGAAAATAATCATCTCGCCCCGATGTAAGGATTCTCTCAGAGAGTTTTCTCTTTACCGTTGGGATGAGGGTGCAGCAAAGGACACACCCCGAAAGGAAAACGACCACTCAATGGATGAAATCCGTTACTTTGTTTCAACAATCCTCACCAAAAAGGATGATGACGGCTTCTTTGCCTTTGCAATAAACAGAAGGTAACAACAGCCGGATGAACAAGGTTTAACACAGTATATTTCCGCCATCTCTTCGTTAAAAATCCTCGCAATACGCAAGTATTGCTTGCGGTTTTTGCCTTGATATGGCAAAAATCTCCTTGTGTTAAACTCTGCGACCTTAAATGCCCGAGTTTTGGTGCATTTGGGATTTCTCCGACGAAGGAGTACTTGCGTACTTCGAGGAGGAAAATTACAAAGGTGCTGGAAATCGGTCATTTAAGGCTTGTTCGATCCGACTCTTGTTACCTTCATCAGAGCAATTCGTCACATTCATGAAAAAATTGTCCTCCCGAAAAGTTTTGCAGAAAGGAGTAAAACAGATTTTGGCTTTAAGAAAAAAGAAAAGTGAAAGCACCTGTGATGCTCTCGCCGTTCCGCAGACTGCAGGAAAAGCTCACCCTTTTCTCCCCCTTTCGTCTTACAGTCCTTCTCACGGGGATATGGAGCTTTATAAAAGCCTCAGAGAGGCAATTCCCGTTATTGATGCGGCAATTTACAAGCTCATAAGACTTCTGGGCAGCTTCAGCGTCACCTGCAGCGACAAAGAAGCAGAGGAAGAGCTGAAAAGCTTCCTCAGCTTAGTAAATGTGGGCGGCACAAGACGTGGCATTGACGCTTTTATCGGCAGCTTTTTTGAGCAGCTCATCACCTTCGGCACGGCTGTGGGTGAAATCTGCACAGACGGAAGAAGCATCACCCACCTTTTCAACGCCGACCTTAAAACCGTCAGCCTCAGCCAGGGTGAAAATCCGCTGGACATTATTATCAGCTCCGACAACGGAACAGGCAATTTTCAGCCCGTAAAATATCCCTCGCTGATTCTTCTGTCGGTACATAATCCCGAGCCCGGCAAAATCTACGGCACGTCAATTCTCAAGGGTCTGCCTTTCGTCAGCGACATTTTGCTGAAGATTTACAACACAATCGGTCTTAACTGGGAGCGTGTGGGCAATGTGCGCTTTGCCGTAACCTACAAGCCGCAGAACGATTCCCTTGACAAGGCTTATGCAAAGGAACGTGCCATGCAGGTGGCATCGGAATGGAGCAGAGCCATGGAAAGCAGCGGCAGTGTAAAGGATTTTGTTGCCGTAGGTGACGTGAACATCAAGGCAATCGGCGCTGACAACCAGATTCTTGACAGCAACATTCCCGTAAGACAGATGCTGGAACAGATTGTGGCAAAGTTGGGCGTTCCGCCTTTTCTTCTCGGTCTCAGCTGGTCAACCACCGAGAGAATGAGCTATCAGCAGGCTGACGTTCTCACAAGTGAAATTGATGCTTACCGCAGAGAGCTGAGTCCCGTTATTTCTCAGATTTGCGATTTGTGGCTGAGAATGAACGGTTACGCTTGCAGCTTTGACATTCAGTGGGACAGCATTACACTTCAGGACATTACAGAGCTTTCACAAAGCAGACTTCATGATGCACAGGCACAAAAACTTCTCTATGAAATGGCAGGTGAAAAAAGTGACGGTTAAAGAAGAACTCGCCCTTATTAACGAATACTCCCGTAAGGAGCTCAGTGAGGATGACGTTTACATTTTCACTCTCACTCTTTGCGACAACGAGGTGGACAGAGATTTTGAAAAATTCAGTCTCGACGCTCTTCGTACTCTCAAGGAGCTTTTCAAGGGCAAAACAGGCATCACTGACCACAGTATGCGTTCAAAGGACCAATCGGCAAGAATTTTCCGCACCTACCTTGAAACTGACAATCAGAAGATCACCGACAGCGGCGAAAGCTATACTGCTCTCAAAGCCAGAGCGTATATGCTTAAAACAGAAAGCAACGCCGACCTCATCAAAGAAATCGACGGCGGTATCAAAAAGGAAGTAAGTGTCAGCTGCAGTGCAGAAAAATGCGTCTGCTCAATCTGCGGAAAGGACCTGAAAAAACGTGAATGTAAGCACATCAAGGGTAAAACCTACGGCAAAAAGCTTTGCTACGGTATTCTGACTAACCCTACGGATGCTTATGAATGGTCCTTTGTAGCAGTGCCTGCACAGAGAAAAGCAGGCGTTACAAAATCATTTTTTAAGGAGGAACAGACCTTGCAGAAAGGAATGGACATTTTAAAGTCTATGACTGAGGACACGGTTCTGACCGTAAATCAGGCATCAGAAATCAGGGAGTACATAGCTGAACTTGAAGAACTTTCAGCTGAGGCGCTCACTTACAAGCAGCATCTTACTGAAGAAATTCAGCGTTACGCCCTTATTATTATGCCCAAGGTAGACACAAAGCAGTTCACACAGGGCTGCAGCTTTATGAATCTTTCTGAGCTTCGTTCTCTCAGAGACGGACTTAAAAAGCAAGCAGGAGAAATTATGCCACCTGCCCTTCAGCTCAGAGCTTCAGCAAAAGAATCATCAAACAATAACAATGCATTTAAAATTTAAGGAGGATTTTTATTATGGATAAACCCGTACTTTACGGATTCGACACAAAGGAAGTTACACTTTTAACCGGTAAAAACATTGAGGCAGGTATGGCTCTCACTCTTGAAAACTCAAGCAAGGGCAAAATTCCCGCCGCTGACGAACATTTCTGCTGCGTGTGCACTGTAGAAAGAGACATTTATTTAAGCGTTGTTCTCAGAGGCCACACTTCTGTAAAATACTCAGGTGCTGACCCTGTTATCGGTTACAACAAGCTTGCTGCTGACGGTAACGGTTATGTAAAGGTAAGTGACGCCGGCAGACTTATCCTTGTTACAGATGTTGACACTGTAAACAAAAAAATTGACATCATTCTTTAAGGAGGAATTATAATTATGGCATTTGATAATATCAGACTCGAAAAAGGGCTTTACACCACAGGCAAAAGCTTCACTGAGGCTCTTGAAAGCATTGACCCCAGTGAAAATTACATCGGCACAGAGCTTGAAGGTCTCGACGCATATCAGCGTCAGCTCAAGCGCTTCGACATCAAGGTAAGCGGTAAAAACAGCGATTGCATCGACAAGTTTTTCCGCACAACCGATTCAGCCGCTCTTTTCCCCGAATACATTTCAAGAGCAGTTTATCAGGGTGCTCAGGAAAATGATATTCTTTCAAAAATTGTTGCTACGGTAACAAACATTGAGGGCATGGACTACAGAACTATTTTCTGCCCTGCAAACGACATTGAAAAGGTTCCCGCAGTTGTAAGTGAAGGTGCTTTCATTCCCGAAACAAAAATCACAACAAAAGAAAACCTTGTTAACCTCAAAAAGAGAGGCAGAACACTTTGTGCTTCATATGAGGCAATCCGCTTCCAGCGTCTTGACCTTTTCACTGTTGTGCTCAAACAGATCGGTGCAGCTATCGCTAAGGCAGAGCTTTATGAAGCCATTGAAACTCTCATCAACGGCGACGGTAACAGCAACTTTATTCCTGAGTTCACCGTTGAAAACAGCGGTACACTCACCTACTCAGACCTTATCACATTCTGGAACAAATTTGATCCTTACAATATGACAACAATTATCACCTGTCCCTCTGTTCTTGAAACTCTTCTCAAGATGCCTGAATTCAGAGATGCTTATACAGGTCTTGATTTCCATTCAACGGGCAAGCTTATCACTCCCTTCGGCGCAGAGCTTTATAAGAGCTCAAACGTTTTTGAAGGCGGAATCATCGGTCTTGACAGAAACTTTGCTCTTGAAAAGGTGCAGTGTGGCGGCATTATCACTGAATATGACAAGCTCATTGACCGCCAGCTTGAAAGAGCCACAATCACCACAATTTCAGGCTTTGCAAAAATTGCTGAGGATGCCTCAATGCTTCTCTGCGTAGAATAAGGGTGAAGCTATGGTTTCTGTATCGGATGTATGTAATGCTCTCAAAACCTACTCAGATACAGAGGGCTTTTCCGAAAGTCAGCTCAACTCTTTTGCCGAAGCAGGTCTCAGCTTTGTAAAAGGCAGACTGAGAGACGACGCCGACGAAACAGACCCTCTTATTCTCAGAACAGCAACCGTTGTTGCACACTATAACTTTTTTCTCGGAACAATCAGTTCCTCAGACAGATACGAAAGCTATAAAGCAGGAGATATGACCGTAAGACGTAACATATCGAAGGAATTTCAGATTGAAAAGGAAGTTCTTATAAACGCCCTTTGTGAGGCGGCAGACATACTCACGGATAAAGGTTTCTGCTTTATTGTCAGTTAACCATATCTACAGTAAGCTTTTCAGCAATTTCGGTGTTGTGTTTTCCTATGTTGTTTCCGGTGTTCAGACCGACTTTGACTGTGTTTTTGAACCGCTGAGATATAAAAATAAAATATACCTCAGCGGTATTCCTACTGAACTCGGCTACAACAGTATGCGAAAATACCTTATTATGGCTCCGCCCGAAATACCCTTTGACGAGCTTGACGGTGTTCAGAATTACCTTAAGTTTGAAAACCATAAATACCGTGTTGACCACAGTGAAAAGGTTTATCTTAAAGGAAAACCTCTTTACTACTGGGCAATTGTTCACAGGGAGGATTCGGTATGAAATCATCAGCTGAAATCATAAACAAAATCAAGGATGCCATAAATGAAGACGTGGATATGAGCGCTCAGTGCGAAGCTGTAAGAGCTTATGAAAAGACCACTCTTCCCGTACCGCTGAAAAAAACTTACTTTTCTCTTTCCTGTGAGGACAACACCCTCACCAAAGGAAATCCTGCCGTCAATAAAATTTCAATCCGAATGACCTGCTTCACCCCTCTTACAAAGCCGGCTTACACGGCAAACAAAACAGCTGAAGAATTTTTCGAATATATCGAAGAGCTTTTTTCCGACGACCTTGTAAGCTACAGTATCGGTGAAACCGATTATGACGATGATGTAAGAGCATATAAAGTTATCTGTCGACTGCAATTCCAGTATTAACACCAAAAGCTATAAAAAAATTGCCTCGCAAAAGCGGGGCAATTTCCATTTTACAAAACTTATACATTGAAAAGGAAGTGAACGATGTCTCCGTCTTTCATAACGTACTCTTTACCTTCACTCTTTACAAGGCCCTTTTCCTTTGCCGCAGCAAGTGAGCCGAGCTCCATAAGTGTATCGAAAGAAACAACCTCTGCACGGATGAAGCCTCTTTCAAAGTCGGAGTGAATTTTACCTGCTGCCTGAGGTGCTTTAGTGCCTTTTTTGATTGTCCAGGCTCTTACCTCAGGCTGACCTGCAGTAAGGTATGAAATAAGACCTAAAAGGTTATAGCTTCTCTGGATAAGAAGGTCAAGACCACTTGTTTCTATGCCTAAATCTGCAAGGAACATTTCCTTATCCTCGTCGGAAAGTGAGGAAATTTCAGCCTCAAGACCTGCACAGATGGGAAGCACCTCACTGCCCTCTGCCTTTGCAATTTCGCAAACTGCCTGATAGTTTTCGTTTGTATCAATACCTGAAACAAAGTCGCTTTCGCTCATATTACAAGCGTAAATAACGGGCTTTGAGGTGAGAAGTGCAACTGTGTCAAGAATAGCCTTTTCGTTTTCGTCGCACTCAACACTTCTTGCAGGCATTTCGTTTTCAAGAGCTTCCTTAACTCTCTTAAGGAAATCAACCTCTGCTGCGAGAGTCTTGTCGCCCTTCATAGCCTTTGATGTTCTGTCGATTCTTCTGTCAATCATTTCCATATCGGAGAGAATCAGCTCAAGATTAATCGTTTCGATATCTCTCTTAGCATCAACACTGCCGTCAACGTGGATAATATCGTCGTCCTCAAAGCAGCGCACAACGTGGATAATTGCATCAACCTCACGGATATGCGAAAGGAACTTGTTTCCGAGACCCTCACCCTTTGAAGCACCTCTTACAAGGCCTGCAATATCAACGAATTCGATTGTTGCAGGGGTGAACTTTACGGGGTTATACATTTCTCTGAGCTTATCGAGTCTGTAGTCGGGAACTGCAACAACGCCGACGTTTGGCTCAATTGTGCAGAACGCATAGTTAGCTGACTGAGCGCCTGCGTTTGTGATTGCGTTAAAAAGTGTACTTTTACCTACGTTAGGTAAACCTACTATACCAAGTTTCATTTTAAAACCTCTTAATATTTTTTATTTTAAGGTGACGGAAATCGGAAAAACAAGTCTTAAATGGCCGATTTTCAGCACCTTTGTAATTTTTCTCCTCGAAGTACGCAAGTACTCCTTCGTCGTAAAAATCCCAAATGCACCAAAACTCGGGCATTTAAGATCGCAGAGTTTAACACGAGGAGATTTTCGTCAGATCAAGGCGTAAGGCGACGGGAATACTTGCGTATTTCCTAGCCTTTCAACGCAGAGATGGCGGAAATATACCGTGTTAAACCTTGTTTGTTTCGATTGACGTAACCTTCTTATTTTGTTGCTTCAACGAGAGCTTGTTCAATGTCTGCGATGATATCCTCTGCGTCCTCAATGCCTACTGAAAGACGGATAAGGTCACTCTTTACGCCGCATTCAAGAAGCTGCTGCTCTGTAAGCTGACGGTGAGTTGTTGAAGCAGGATGAAGCACGCAGGTTTTTGCGTCTGCAACGTGGGTTACGATTGAAGCGAGCTTCAGTGAATCCATAAACTTTGTTGCAGCCTCTCTGCCGCCCTTAACACCGAATGAGATTACACCGCAAGTGCCGTTCGGCATATACTTCTTGGCAATATCGTACTGCTTGTCGCCAGGGAGACCGGGATATGAAACCCAAGAAACAAGGTCGCTGTTTTTAAGGAATGAAGCAACCTTAAGAGCGTTCTGACAATGTCTTTCCATACGAAGCGCGAGAGTTTCAAGTCCTAAGTTAAGAAGGAAAGCATTCTGAGGGCCGGGAATTGAACCAAGGTCACGCATAAGCTGAACAACGCACTTTGTTATGTAAGCTCCCTTGCCGAAGCGTTCAACGTAAGTGATGCCGTGGTAGGAATCGTCGGGAGTTGTAAGGCCAGGGTATTTATCGTTCTGTGTCCAGTCGAAGTTACCGCTGTCAACTACGCAGCCACCAACCTGAGTTGCGTGGCCGTCCATATACTTTGTTGTGGAGTGAGTTACGATATCTGCACCAAACTCAAAGGGACGGAGATTGATAGGTGTGGGGAAGGTGTTATCCACAATAAGGGGTACACCGTGAGCATGAGCAGCCTTTGCGAACATTTCGATATCAAGCACCTGAAGTGAGGGGTTGCTGAGTGTTTCACCGAAAACTGCCTTTGTGTTCTCTTTGAAAGCAGCGTTAAGCTCTTCCTCTGTGCAGTCGGGTGCAACGAAGGTAAAGTCAATGCCGAGCTTTTTCAGGGTTACATTGAAAAGGTTGAAGGTACCGCCGTAAATTGCACTTGAGCAAACAACGTGGTCCCCTGCGTTACAGATGTTGAAAATTGCAAAGAAGTTTGCAGCCTGACCTGATGAAGTAAGCACTGCAGCAACACCGCCCTCAAGGTCGGCGATTTTTGCGGCAACAGCGTCATTGGTAGGATTCTGAAGACGGGTATAGAAATAGCCCGAAGCTTCAAGGTCGAAGAGCTTGCCCATTTCAACGCTTGAGTCATATTTATAGGTTGTGCTCTGGCAGATAGGGAGCTGTCTGGGCTCACCGTTTTTAGGTGCATAACCTGAGTGGATACATTTTGTTGCAGGTTTCATAATTTCTACCTCATTTCTCATTTATGGATAATAGTATAATAATCTTACATTAATTAAATATTATATTACATTATTTTTTATAAGTCAAGATTATGTAAATGCAAAATGCAAAGTGCAAAGACCCTTACATTAAAAGGGACGGCTGATTCGCCGGCACCACATAAGGCAGTATTTGTTTCTCGAACAAAATTCCCTGTATCTTTGCCAAAAGCCTCGCAAGGCGACAGCCTTGCTGCATTTTTGGCTTTGATACAAGAAATTTTCAGTTCTTACGAAACTGCGAAGC
>JAFWZS010000018.1 GCA_017522205.1 Clostridia bacterium | reverse complement strand
TCAATCCCATTTGAATGACCTCCTTTATATTATTAATTGCAGTTGGCAGACCGCAATTTCATTATAATATAAGGAGGATTTTTTGTTCAACTATATAATTTTTCCCGAACCACGCGTCTAACGCGTGGTTTTACATTACAAAAAAGAAAAAGCCCCGAAGGGCTTTTTTGTTTTACTTTTCTTTTGCGATTTCTGTAAGTGAGGTTGCAAGGCCTGCAAGAGACTGAATCTCTGAGGGAATGATAATCTTTGTTGCCTTGCCGTCTGCAGCAGCAGCGAAAGCCTCAAGAGCCTTAAGCTGAATAACTGCTTCAGATGCACCTGCTTCATTGAGAAGTCTGATACCCTCTGCAGTAGCCTGCTGAACCTGAAGAATAGCCTGCGCTTCACCCTCTGCTTCAAGAATGTGAGCCTGCTTCTGAGCATCTGCACGAAGAATTGCTGATTCCTTTTCACCTTCTGCAAGAAGAATTGCACTCTTCTTTTCACCCTCAGCCTTGAGGATTGCTTCACGGCGTTCACGCTCAGCCTTCATCTGCTTTTCCATTGCGTCCTGAATTTCTCTCGGAGGAATAATATTCTTAAGCTCAACTCTGTTAACCTTGATACCCCATGGGTCTGTTGCCTCGTCAAGAATAGCTCTCATCTTGCCGTTGATTATATCACGTGAAGTAAGAGTCTGGTCAAGCTCGAGATCACCGATGATGTTACGCAGAGTTGTTGCAGTGAGGTTTTCAATAGCTGTGAGAGGATGCTCAACACCGTAGGTATACATCTTGGGGTCTGTAATCTCGAAATAGATAACTGTGTCAATCTGCATTGTTACGTTATCCTTTGTAATAACGGGCTGAGGCGGGAAGTCCACAACCTGCTCTTTAAGTGAAACAGTCTTTGCAATTCTTTCAATAAAAGGAATTTTAAAATGAAGACCTACGCCCCATGTTGCTTTATAAGCACCGAGACGTTCAACAACAACAGCCTTTGCCTGCTGAACAATTCTGATGTTTGTTACAAGAAAAATGATTACAAGTAAAATGATAATAGGGATAATAAATTCCATAATGCTTCTCCTTTTCTGCTTATTCTGTTACTTCTGCTTTGATGGGTTCAACGATAAGCTTTGCGCCTTTGATTTCAGTTACCCTGACCTTTTCGTTTTTCTTTACGGCAGTACCGTCCGCAGTTTTTGCTGACCAGATTTTTCCGAGGCATGACACTGCACCCACTGAAAGGTCGTTGTCAATATCCTCAGTAACCATACAGATTTCACCGATTGCCTTATCCGCATTGGTTGCTTCGCCTGTCTTTTTGGTAACCTTTTTCATTATGGGTCTTGTAAGAGCAAGACTCACTGCTGACAAAAGGACAAAGACCGCAACCTGAATTGAGGCTGTGGCACCTGCCGCTGCGGCAATTACCGCACCGAAGGCACCCACGGCAAACCATACCGTTACAAGGTTAGCAGTCACCGCCTCAATTACTGAGAGCAGGACAGTCACCGCCATCCAGAAAATTATCTCTTTCATGTCGGCACCTTCTTTCTTTATTTTTCGGGCAAAACTCGCAGAAAGCTTTGCCTGATTTTATTATATATTTATTGTCACCCTTTGTCAATATTAAGAATATGTGCAAATTTTTCTTAATATTGCCTGCCCCGTTAATTATTTATTAATTGTGCCTCTTTCCCTTGACAAAAAAACAAAAATTCGGTATTTTATATGTGTTGAATTTTGACCTTATTAATATACATTTTTTAATCGGAGTTGATTTATATGAGAAAAGAAGTTCTTGCAGCTATAGCCGCTGTGCTTGCCTTATGGTTTTTCGTAATGGGCTTTGAGATCGGCATTTATAAAGAAAGAAAGGCCAACGCAGAAGCAATGGCAGGAATGAATCCTCCCGCTGTAAGCACTCAGCCTACAAATAACAATCTCCCCACCGCACCCACACAGTCTGTACCTCCCACCACACCCGGAAACAATGTGACTGCACCCTCAGCAAATCTTCCTACAGTTGCACCCACCGAGGCACCTCAGAGTGGCAACGAGCTTAATAACCTTTCAACCGATGAAATAGTAACAACAGTAGGAAACGCAATAAACACCCTTAAGCAGACACAGAATTTCACTGCCGTGAAGAGACTTCAGGTTGTCGTTAAAGTGGTTGACTGCTCAGTACCTTCTGCAGTTGAAAAAATTAATGAGATTATCACCGACGTAACTGCAAAGGCAGAGCCTGAAGAAACTCTCGTCTTTACAAACGGTGTGGCTGTGAACAGCAAAGGCGAGCAGGTTGCAGCTTCAGTAGAAGTGCCTCCCGCAAAGAACAACTTCACTCTTACCGCTGCAGGCGTAGCTTCAGCAAGAGCTGAAAAGCAGGGTGACAACACCGTATACTATATCAACGTTGTTCCCGAAAGCACAACTGCTGAGAATCCTATCCCCGTTCACAATTCCGGTTCAGTAGGCTTCCTCAACGTTACTGATCTTGGTCTTCCCAGCATCGTAAACATTACAAAGGCAGATATGAATTATCCTGCTTCAACAATCACAGCTATGCTTGACAAAGACGGAAAGATTATTTACCTTAAGAACTATCTTCCCATGACAGGCGGCGGCGAAGCAAAGGTAATGGGAATCGGCGGCAGCGCTCAGTTTGAGGGCTACCTTGATGAAGAATGGACAATCACATATTAAAAAAAGCACCCTGCGGGGTGCTTTTTAATATGTGAAATGCAAAATGCATTAACAAAAAAATCTCCGCACTTTCGTGCGGAGTGATTTTTTTGTTTACGCTTTGCCTGCACAGCCGAGAACTGTTTCAATCTTATGTGAAACAACACCTTCGATTGCATCTCTTGCAGGTGTGAGATACTGTCTGGGGTCGAAGTGCTTGGGATTCTCTGAGAAGTGCTTTCTTACTGCAGCTGTCATTGCAATACGGATATCTGAGTCAACGTTGATTTTGCAAACTGCCATTGATGCAGCTTCACGAAGCATTTCTTCGGGAATACCGATAGCATCGGGCATTTCACCGCCGTAAGCGTTGATTGTCTTAACATCTTCCTGGTTAACTGATGAAGCACCGTGAAGAACAATGGGGAAACCGGGAAGTTTTGCTTCAATTTCCTTAAGAATATCGAATCTGAGCTGGGGCTTCTGACCGGGCTTGAACTTGTAAGCACCGTGGCTTGTACCGATAGCAATTGCAAGTGAGTCAACACCTGTTCTTGTAACGAAATCATAAACCTGTGCGGGATCAGTGAATTTTGCATCTTCTTCGCTGACGTTTACGTCGTCTTCGATACCTGCAAGCTGACCGAGCTCGCCTTCAACAACAACGCCGTGAGCGTGTGCATATTCAACAACCTTCTTTGTGAGAGCTACGTTTTCTTCGTAGGGAAGGTGTGAGCCGTCAATCATAACTGATGTGAAGCCGCCGTCAATGCAGCTCTTACATGTTTCAAAATCGGGGCCGTGGTCAAGGTGAAGAGCGATGGGAAGACCTGTTTCCTCTGCAGCAGCTTCTACCATAGCTACAAGGTAGCCGTGTGAAGCGTACTTTCTTGCACCTGCTGAAACCTGAAGGATTACGGGAGCGTTGTTCTTCTTTGCAGCTCTTGTAATGCCCTGGATGATTTCCATATTGTTTACGTTGAATGCACCGATAGCGTAACCGCCCTTGTATGCATCCTCAAACATCTTTTTTGTTGTTACTAATGCCATTGTAATTACTCCTTTTTTGTTTTAGTTTTCTATGAAAGTATACTCCTTTAATGTCCCGATGTCAAGATAAATTCGTCAGGACTGAGGTGTATATACTATTGTGAAGCAGTGGGAACGGATTTTACCTTCAAGCACCTTGATTCTGAAATCGTATCCCGTAATAACTCTGCCGCCTACGCTCATTGATGAAACGTAACCGATATCCTCTCTGACTGCCTTGTCGTGAGTTACAACAGTGAGCCAGTTTGCAGGGTCTCCCGTAAGCTCAACGTCAAGCTTTTCCTTTGCAATTGTCTTCATATCATCGCTGGAGATTGTATAAACACTCTTGTAGTTATTGTCAAGGTAGTCACCGTAGCTTTTTCGACCGCCTGCAAGGTAAGGTACTGTTGTACCGATGCCCTTACCCCATACATTATAGTATGAGGTTGTAACACCTGCGCTCATTGCGTGGAAGGGTGTTACCGCAACGTCGTTGCCATAAGCTATGTAATAGCCGGTATTCATTACATCGTCCACAACTCTGTAGCAAAGCTCTGAGGGTGTCTTGCCGTATGCGTGAGCATCCTCGGAAAGATTGTAGTTGTTGTACTTTGCAAAGGTGTAAAGAGCAATCGCCTGAGCTTTCAGCGCTTCATAGCTGTAGGAAGCGCCCATTTCACTTTCAAGAGCAGATGCAAGGTACTCTCTTGTGTCGTAAAGCGAGCCGTTATATGTGATTTTTTCGGGATATTTCTCACCTGTTACAATTTTTGCGTTGGGCTCATAGTAGTAATGAGCAAGAATTTCCGCTGCAGTCCAGCCCTGCTGAGCAAGATAGTTTGCACCCACCTGGCTCATACCTACACCGTGGCCGTAGCCGAAAACATAGAAGGTGAAAAGACCTCTTGTTGAGGGAATTGCGGGAGCTGTTGTTTCGGGAGCTGACACGTCAACTGCAGTTGACTGTGTAACACCACCGGGCTGAGTCGGCATCGTGGTGGAGTAAGCACCGAAGGGGTCGGTGGTTGTGTTTCCTGTGGGAGCAGTCTGTGAAACTGACGGCTGAGTGCCTAGGGTTGGAAGTGTTGTTGTGGGTGTGTCGTCACCCATAAGGTTAATAAGCACCGCAAGGGGAATGATTATTGCAATTGCCAGAATTACTGCACCGAAAATAACCATGTTCTTGGGAAGCTTTTTCTTTTCGGGTAAAGATACTTCCGTTTCATCCTCGTCAGCTTCTTCCTTGGGTGAGGAAAGAATTTCTGCACGCTGACCTACTGTGTCACAAAGAAGCGTAACTGCGTTTGGCAGAAGAAGCTCCAGGTCGTCGGGGTTTGAGGTGCTGAGCTTTTTGGCTTTTGCAACACCCTTGTCCACAACGGCAACATAGGTAAAGTAAACCGTGTTGCCTTCTTCATCTTCAGCAGTATGAATATCGGAAATTGCCCCGCCGAAATTGCAGCCGGCGTTTAGCATTGCGTCTCTTGCCTTGCCCACGAGCTTTACGGATTCACTCTGTGAAGCAGTCTCCTCATCCTCAGAAACTTCCTCATCGAGAATTTCAACAAAGGAGGCAACCTTTGTAAGTGAGGGTATTTCATTATATAGATTGTAAATCCACATTGTGGCTTCACTTGTTACAAGGGCAACTCTCTGCTCATTTTCAGAAAGACAGTTCACCATTCTGGTAACGTTTTTACTGAAGTCGAAATCAGGATTTTCTGTTTCGGGTTCTTTTTCTGCAGACACTTCACCTGTTTCCTTGTAGCTTATAAAGCTTTTAAGAATATCGTCGATTCTTGTGAAATCAAGGGGCATAAAGGTAAGAAGACCTGAAAGAGCTCTGCAGGTAAAGCCCTCATAAAGACCGTCACCTGTCAGATGAGCTGCACCGTCATTTCTTTCAATCATCAGCTGACTTAAAATGGTATCCTTCAGCTGATTATAGCTTGCGGTTTCGGCTGCAACTATAATCTCTTCACCTTTTTCAAGACTTGCAATTGCACCCTTTGTGAGCTCCTCATAATTTTCATAGTCTCTGTCTTCTGTGAGGCCGTAAGGGTCAAGGGTGAGACAGATTTTATAGACGGTGTCCTCTGCATACGGGGAAATTGCTTTTAAAGTTAGTAGCTTTATCATTTTCGTCCTCCTGTTTTCAGGGTTAACTTATCTCCCACTGAAACGCATT
The DNA here is from genome assembly GCA_017522205.1 of Clostridia bacterium. Taxonomy (GTDB): domain Bacteria; phylum Bacillota; class Clostridia; order Oscillospirales; family Acutalibacteraceae; genus UBA6857. Next base: position 10,325 of record JAFWZS010000018.1, on the reverse strand, counting down.
TTTGTAAGGATTGGTTTTGCCTTTTTTGTCGTACCACGCCTGTGGGTATCTGGGGCTGGGGTTGACTGTTGCTCTGGTAACGTCAACGTCTGTGCTTTCACCGGGTCTTACAAGTCTTGCAATTACAACAAAGCGTGCATCGGTAAACTCGTGAGAGCAGGTTGAAAGCGTGAGCAATTTATCGGTGGGCAACACGTCAATACCGGTATCGTAAAGACTTCTTTCTGAAAGTGCATTCAGATATGAAGAGAAGTTCTCTTCAGTTGAAAGCTCTGTGAAGTAGTAACGGAATATGTAGCCGTTGTCGTCTTTCGTGTAGGCGTTGGTAATTATTGCGGCAATCACCTTCCAGCTGTAGTCCTTGTAAAGAGTGTTAAAGGTGATTACGGGAGCCCTTTTGAAGCCGTCAATTGTTTTATACTTGTCAAGTGCACCAAAAATCGTGCCGTTATTCATGTGGTGGCCGAAGATAACCGTGTTGCGGTCAAGAGGCTCAATATTATTGAGGTGGGTCACAAAGGGACAGCCGTACTTGGTGCTTTGGAGCTTGAAGTTCTTTTCAAGATATTTCTTGTCGTCCTTTGCCTGAACAACGGGAAGATTAAGATTCACACCGTCAGCACTGAGATAACCCACAAACTCCTGATTTTCACCGTAAAGCTTCGCATATTTAAGCTGAAGATTCTGAGGGAAAACCACACCGGGATAATCCTTTTTGATTTTTGCCCACTGCTCTTCAGGGGTAAGCTCTTTTTCAGGCTCCCTGTCATTGCCCGGCTTCTTTTCGGGCTCGTCAATAATAAGTCCCGACATTTCTTCCATAATGTCGTCATTCTGCTCTGAAAGACGCCATTCGTTAATGAGCATACCTGAAGAAATAACAATAGCAACAAGGGATACCGCTAAAACAATTCTTCTTATAATCTCAGACGTTCTGAGCTTTTTATTAGCTTGTGCTTCTTCGTCTTCCTCGTTTCCGAAAAGCATTTCTTCTTCGTCGGGCTCTGCCGTTTCGTCTTTTCTGTACTGCGGAACCTTCAGCTTCTTTGCAACCGTGTCAAACTCAAACATTGTCATTTCGCTTTCGTCAACGCTGAAGCCGGGTTTTGCCTTAGGTTTTCGTCTGTCTAAGGTTATGGCCTCTTCTTCAATCTGCAGCTCCTCTGTGAAGACGGGCTTCGGAGGCTCATAGGTTTTCTTCGGGGTGCTTTCCTGAGCTTCAAAGTCAGCACTCTGATAAAGCACCTTTGTCTGCGGATTCTGTCCGTTTGCCTCAAAAATAGGCTGTGCAGGTGTGTAGGGCACAAAGCCCTCATAAGACATCTGTCCGTAGGGCATCTGACCGGGCATTGGCTGCTGCACAGGCTGCTGAGGCTGCATAAACATTCCTGATTGCTGCATTGCCGCAAACTGAGCCACCATCATATTCCACTGCTCAGGTGTCATCTGAATAGGCATACCGTAAACAGGAACACCGTTTGCATCAACTACCGTAGGATTGGGCATTGCCGCAAACTGAGGCTGAGCAGGAGCAGTCTCTGAAGGTGCATAGCTTTCCGCCTTTTTCGGCGGAGCAGTAAGGTTCGGCTTAGGGCGGGTTACCGCTTTTGGCTTACCCTCACTTGTAAAGGTTATTTCAACATCCTCGGACTCAATTGAACCGTATGATTCATTTTCTGAGTTCTCGAAATTATTGTCACTGTCATAGATGATTTTCAAAATTGCTTCATTCCTTAAAATCACTTAGTGGGATTCTATAAACTCCCTGAGGCTCTCTGACCTTACAGAGCCTTTTATGAATGTCTGTGCCGCATTGAATGCAGCGGAAGCAGAAAAAATTCTGTTATATTCTCTGCAATTGTCACCGCCCGTACGTCCGTGAAGCTCCTTTATGAGAAGTCTTTCACCGTCTGTTACGGCAATATAGATGAGACCGACGGGTTTTCCGTCTCCGCTTGTGGGACCCGCCTCACCCGTTACCGATACACCGATAGAAGAAGAGGAAAGAAGTCTTACTCCCTCTGCCATTTCGGCGGCAACAACGGCACTTACGGCACCGTATTTTGTGAGATGCTCTTTTTTTACCGAAAGCACCTTTTCTTTAATTTCATTGCTGTATGATATTACCCCGCAGTGAAAAATCTGTGATGCACCGCTGAGGTCTGTCATTCTTTTTCCGCAAAGACCGCCGGTGCAGCTTTCTGCAAAGGAGACGGTCATTTTCTTTTCCTTGAGAATTTTTGAAAGTGCCTCTTCTGTAGAGGAGACGTCAATACCGTAAATATAATCACCGAGACGGCTTTCAATTTCACTGATTACGTCTTTCATGAGCCCGTCGGCTTTTTCTTCGCTTTCAGCCTTTGCAGTTACTCTCAGTAGTGCCTCACCGCTTTTTGCATAAGGTGCAACTGTGGGATTTTCCATAAAAAGCAAATCTCTCACACGCTCACTCATATCGCTTTCACCGATACCGAAGGTGCGTACCGTGTGGGATTTTATAATACAGTCGGACTTCTCTGAAAGGAAAGGTCGGACACTCTTTCTAAACATTGCGGTCATTTCATTGGGCGGTCCGGGAAGAATAATCATAGTCTTTCCGTCCTTTTCCATTATGAAGCCCGGAGCAGTACCGCAGGTGTTGTAAAGCACCGTTGCATCCTTTGGCACAAGTGCCTGCTTAAGATTGCTCTCAGGCATAGTGCGGTTTCTGTCTTTGAAATACTTTCTGATATCCTCTGCAATTGCTTCGTCCATTAAAAGTTCTTTTCCGAAATATTCACTGCAAACCTCTTTTGTAAGGTCGTCAGGCGTAGGGCCGAGACCGCCGGTGAAAATAATCATTTCACATCTCGAAAATGCAAGGTCAATTGCAGAAAGAAGTCTTTCTCTGTTGTCCCCTACCGTACATTGATGGGTTACACCGATGCCGAGAGATGCAAGCTCCTTTGAAAGATACTGTGCATTGGTATTGAGTATGTCACCTAAAAGGATTTCAGTGCCGACAGAAATAAGCTCACAGTTCACTTTATGACCACCTTTTTATAAAGTTAAAAGTTAAGAGTTGAAAGTTGAAATAAGGTCGCAGATTTATCTCTCTGAAAAGGAAAAAATAGCGTCTGCGAAGTTAATTGAGTTAAACATGGTAAAAAGTTGATTTTATCCGCCTTTATATTCATAAACGAATAAAATCCTACCCGCCGAATTTTTCATTCTGCTTTGGCGGTATAAATATAAAAGCTCAGTAATCAGTTGAAACGGATATAATCGGAACGAAGTGACCCGCATTTCAACTTTTAACTTTCAACTTTCCACTTTGATTAATCTTCAGCAAAGCTGAAGATTAATCAACCGCCTCATATCTTGTTTCGGCAATTGCTCTTTCAATCATTTCGTCCCAGTTAACTGCACTCTCTGCCTTTTCAATAAGCTCCAGGGTGGGACGTGTTCTCGGGTGCTTGGGGGTAAATACTGTGCAGCAGTCCTCATAGGGAAGCACAGAGGTTTCAAAAGCACCGATTTTTCTCGATATAGTGATAATCTCGTCTTTGTCCATACCGATAAGGGGACGGAAAACGGGAATTGTTGAAACTGCATTTGTGCAAGCGAGAGCACCCAGGGTCTGAGATGCAACCTGACCGAGACTTTCACCCGTTACAAGTGCTCCGCAGCCGTCTCTTTCAGCAAGGCGTACTGCAATTTTCATCATAAGTCTTCTCATAATAATTGTGAAAAGCTCCTCGGGGCATTTCTCTCTTATTGTTTCCTGAATTTCGGTGAAGTTTACAACGGCAAAATTCACTCTTCCGCTGTACTTTGAAACAATGGAAACAAGCTCACGGACCTTCATTTCTGCACGCTTGCTTGTGTAAGGCGGCGCTGCAAAGTGAATTGCTGTCAGCTGAAGACCTCTTTTTGCCATCATCCAGCCTGCAACGGGACTGTCGATACCGCCCGAAACGAGAAGTGCAACTCTGCCTGCAGAGCCTACAGGCATACCGCCTGCACCCTTAATCTGATTGCCGTGGATGAACACGTGCTTATCTCTTACCTCAACGGTAACGATAATGTCGGGGTTATGCACGTCAACCTTAAGTGAGGGAATGTTTCTCAGAAGATGTGCACCAACCTCTCTGCAAAGCTCGGGTGAAGTGAGAGGAAACTTTTTGTCGCTTCTCTTTGCGTTCACCTTGAAGGTCTTTACACTTCTCAGGTCGTCACCAAGATATGAAAGAGCAACATTCTTTATGTCTTCAAGGTCTTTTTCTGAAAGAGCAGCTCTGGAATAGCCTGCAATGCCGAAAACCTTGCCGATTACTTCCACAGCCTTTTCAAAATCGAGATCCTCTTCATTCGGCTCAATTATAATTGTTGACTGTGATTTGGTGAAAGTAAACTTACCCACCGAGTGAGTCAGTCTTCTTTTTATGTTTTTAACGAGAATGTCCTCAAATGTTGAACGGTTAAGGCCCTTGAGAGCAAGCTCTCCGTTTTTTACAAGTATTACTTCTTTCATATTCAAACTTACCTTCTTTTCGCAAGTGTTTTAAGTGCCTTTTCAGAAGCCTCGACGAAAAAGTCAAGTTCCTCTTTTGTTGTGTATCTCGAAAGGCTCACTCTTATTGATGAATTGATGATTTCGTCAGAAAGTCCCATGGCAGTAAGCACAGGGCTTTTGTGTCCCTTTGAACAGGCTGAGCCTGAGGAAACGTAAATCCCCATACCCGACATAAAGTTAAGCACCGTTTCAGAGTTAAGTTTATTAAGGGAAAGATTTACTATATAGGGCAGAGCATCGTCGGGTGAGTTGACTGTAATACCCTCAACACTTCTGAGCTTGTCTGTAAATTCATCACGAAGCTTCGTAAGCTTCTGCAGACTTTCCTTAACGGTAAGACTTTCTACTGCTCCGAGAAAGCCTGCAATATTAGGCATAGCCTCTGTGCCGGGTCTTATATCCCTTTCCTGTCCGCCGCCAACTGCCACACTCTGCAGCTTTACACCGTCTCTTATATAGATTGCACCCACACCCTTGGGGCCGTGAATTTTATGACTGCTTACTGTTACAAGGTCAGCACCCAGCGTTCTTACATTTATGGGAAGCTTTCCGAAGGCCTGAACTGCATCAACGTGAATCAGAGCAGGTGAATTTTTGAACCTCACTGCTTTTCTGATTTCTTCAACGGGTTCAATTGCACCAACCTCATTATTGACATACATCATACTGACAAGTACGGTTTTTTCGTCAATGGCTTCATAAAGGTCTTCCTTGCTCACTCTGCCGAAAGGATCAGTTTTAAGACGTACTACCTCAAAGCCTTCATTCTGAAGACGGTCAAAGGCTTTTTGAACACTGGGATGTTCTACGGCAGTTGTAATTACCCTGTTGCCCTTACGTCTGTTTTTATAGGCTGCACCGAAAATTGCAAGGTTGTTGCCCTCAGTGCCGCCGCTTGTGAAATAAATCTCTTTTTCGTTTGCTGAAAGAGCCGAGGCAACTGCTTTTCTTGCTTTCAGAAGAAGCTCGTCTGCTTCAATTCCCTTGTCGTGAAGTGAGGACGGATTGCCCCAACAGGTTTCCAGAGCATAAAGCATATTTTCCACCGCTTTTTTGCAGGGCTTTGTTGTTGCACTGTTATCAAGATAACACTCACTCATTATCACAGGGCATACCTCCTCTATTATAATTCATAGTTAGTCTTATTATATAATAAATATAATCATTATTCAAGGCAGAGAAAAAATAAAAAGAGGATATTTTTTGAATTTTTCGTGAAATACATCTCAAACTATGACTATGAAACCATAAAGGAGAAGAAAAAAATGAAAAAGCAGACCTATATCAGAATCATTTCCTTTCTCAGCGTAATATGCGTTGTACTTTCGGCAACCTCAGTTTTTTACGCTTTCAAGGCAAATAAAATGAAGATTCTTCTTGCAGCTGAGCGTGAACGCAGCCTTGCAGAGCTTTCAGAGGCAATAGACGCAATCGGTGTGAATCTTCAGAAATCACTTTACACCTCAGAGGGCAAAAGGCTTTCTGAAGCCGGCAGCGAGCTTTACCGTCTTTCAACCGTTGCAAAAGACAGTCTCAGCGAAATCACAGAGGAAAACGAAGAGACAGAAACTATCTTCCGTTTTCTCTCCCAGGTGGGTGATTATACCTCTTACCTTTCAGAAAAGGACAAGCTTTCCAAAAAGGAAGCAGAGCAGCTTTCTGCTCTTTACGATTATGCAGAGAAGCTCTCAAAAGAAATCGGCTATCTTGCCTCGGGCTACTATGACGGAGAAATCAGCTTTGAAAAGGCGGCAGGAAATCTGCAAAGCGAAGAGGAAAGTTTAGATTTTCTCTCCTCATTTTCAGATGCAGAGCAGGCTCTCGGCGACTACCCTACCCTTCTTTATGATGGGCCCTTTTCCGACAGTATTCTCCATAGAGAGGCTCTGGGTGTGAAAAACCAACGTGAAATCACAAAAGAAGAGGGCAAGAAAATTGCTTCGGAAATTCTTGGCATAAAGCCCTCGGAGCTGAGAGAAGAAGCAGACCGCAAATCTGCACTTTCCCTATACTGCTACTCAAAGGGTGAAAAATTTATCGGAATTACTAAAAAAGGCGGTTTTCTCTGCTATATGACAAATCCTGATTTTGCAAAGGAAGCTACCATAAGCACAGATGAAGCAGTCAAAAGAGCCTCAGCTTTTCTTAAAAAGCAGGGCTTCGACGGAATGGCAAATACCTATTATTTTACCTATGATGATGTCTGCACCGTGAATTTTGCCTACAGAAAAAGCGGCATCACCTATTATGCCGACCTTATAAAGGTCAGCGTCAGCCTTGACACAGGTGAGGTTGTGGCGTTTGACAGTGAGGGCTACCTTATGAACCACAGAGAAAGAACCCTTCCGAAAGGCACAGTAAGCGAAGCCGACTGCAGAAAGGCAGTTTCCTCAGCCTTGCAGATTACAGATGTTTCCTCTGCAGTGATTCCCTTAAAAACGGGCAAAGAAAAACTCTGCTTTGAGTATCACTGTCTCGACAAAAAGAGAAATCAGGAGGTGCTGGTCTATGTTGACAAGAAAACGGGCATGGAAGAGGATATTATGCTTCTGCTTTACTCTGACGGCGGCGTGCTGACAAAGTAAACAAAAATAAACGCAACTTGCACAAAAGAGAATATAACCGATTGACTAGGTAGATTTATTTGTGATAGTATAAAAGTGAGGTAATAATTACCTTTGAAGAAAACACTTTAAATTAAAAGGAGTGACAAATATGTTCGACAAAATCATAGCTTTCTTTATGTCAATTATCGCGTTCTTTATGGGTCTCTTCGGCGCAGGTGGCGGTAACGGCGGCGGAGAAACCACCAAGCCTACCACACCTCCTGCAGATGCAACCTACAGCCAGCATTTAAACGTTTCCTACGGCAGCCACGAAAGACAGAAGCTTGACGTTTACTTCCCCGAAGAGCACGACGGTGAGGTTGGTCTTTTCCTTCTCATTCACGGCGGTGCATGGATTGAGGGCGACAAGAGCTCTTGCACTGAAACGGGTCTTGTTGCTGCAAGAGATTTCGGTCTTGTAGGTGCTGCAATCAACTACCATTATATTTCCGACAGTATTCACATGGACACACTTATGAACGACATTGACCTTGCCCTTTCAAAAATCAATGCTATGGGTGCTGAAAAGGGAATCAATGTAAACAAGGTAATGTTTATGGGCTTTTCTGCAGGCGCACATATGTCACTGCTTTACGCATACTCAAAAGCGGACACAGCTCCCATTAAGCCCGTTGCAGTTGTAAGCTGTGCAGGTCCCACCGATTTCACAGACGAAAAATTCTATATCAACAACGATATGGGTGATTCTGAAACAATTGCAAAGCTTTTCTCCTGGGCAGGCGGAAAGACCTTCACATATTCTGAAAGAGCAAACGCAGAAGTCATATCTTCACTTGAAGCAATTTCACCCCTCAGTTATGTAAGTGCAAACACAGTTCCCACCATTCTCAACCACGGCGACAAGGACACGATTGTTCCTTATTCAAACGCAGAAAAGCTTGACGCTAAGCTTACAGAATACGGTGTGCCTCATCATTTCAACACCTACAAAAATGACGGTCACGGTCTCGGAAACGACAAGGCAACCGACGAAGCTGCTTATACTCATCTTATTGAGTATATAAACACCTATCTTAAATAATTTAAAATGAACAGAAGCTCCCTTGAAATGAAGGGAGCTTTTTGTTATACTTCAATTGAGGTGAAAAACTATGGATACAAAGAAAAAGACAAAGAATAAAGGTAAACTGAAACGGCTCATCCCTTCCCTCGGTTTTCTTCTTCTCGGCGGTGTCTGCGGTGGACTTATGGTTTCTCTTGGCGGAATTTTTGATACGGAAAGCGGTGAAGTTTCACTGACCGCTTTTGCCGTTTTAGTTGTTTCTATGTATATTGCAATCTATCTTCAGATTGCTGTTCACGAAGCAGGTCACCTTGTTTTCGGTCTTGCTACGGGCTACGAATTCTGCTCCTACCGTCTTGGGAAAATTATGTTAATCAAGCAGGGCGAAAGGCTAGCTTTTAAGCGTTATTCACTTGCAGGAACGGGCGGTCAATGCCTTATGTCACCACCTGAAATGAAAGATGGAAAAATGCCCGTTGTGCTTTATAACCTTGGCGGTTCAATTATGAATCTCTTTGCCGCAGCGGTAAGTGTGATACTCTTCCTTCTTCTCAGAGATACCCCCGTTGTTTCAACAATTTTTCTTATGAGTGCCGTTATCGGTGTGTTTTTCGCTGCTCTTAACGGTATTCCTATGAGGCTCGGAGCAGTTGACAACGACGGCTACAACGCCATATCTATAAGAAAAAGCGAAAAATCTATGCTCTCTTTTTATGTTCAGTTAAAAGTCGTTACGGAGCTTTCAAAGGGCAAGAGACTTAAAGATATGCCCTCTGAATGGTTCACCGTACCCTCAGACGAAGAAATGAAAAACAGTATGGTAGCAACAATCGGTGTTCTTTGCTGCAACCGTCTTATGGACAGTCAGAGCTTTACTGAGGCTCAAGACCTTATGGAGCATTTTCTCAGCATTGACAGCGGAATTGTGGGTGTTCAGAAAAATCTTTTGCTTTGCGATATTCTTTACTGTGAGCTTATGGGTGAAAACCGAAAAGATAAAATTGATGAAATTCTCACAAAGGATATGAAAAAAATCCTGAAAGCCCGTGTGAATAACCCCTCTGCACTGAGAACACAGTATGCCTATGCTTTGATTAATCAGAAAGATGAAAAGAAGACAGAAAAAATCAAGAAACGTTTTGACAAGATTATTGCTTCTTATCCCTACAGTGGTGAGGCTCAGTCGGAAATAGAGCTTTTTGAAATTGTAAACTCATATCTCATATAAAACGAAAGGAAGGCGAATTTATTTTGCTATAGACTGCAACGGACGACCAATGGTCGCCCCTACAATCACCTTCAGTGTCCGTCAGTAATATAATCGGAGCTTTGCTCCCCACATTTCAACTTTCAACTTTTAACTTTCAACTTTAATTATAATCGGAGCTCTGCTCCCCCACAATTATTCATTATTCACTATTCATCATTCATTATTCATTAAACGACCGAAAGGAGTTTCCCTCTATGTCAACAACAGAAATAATGATCTGCTTCGACACCGAAGACTTTACCTCCTGCCGTGCCGCCGATGCGATACGCGATACCGCTCTGCTGCTTACCGATGCAGGTATCCGTGCCAACTATATGCTTGTCGGTATGCTTGCAAAGCAGCTTGTGCAGTGGCGCAGATTCGACGTGCTCGATGCGCTGAAAAACCACGAAATACAGTCACACTCAAAGGGTCATTCGTATCATCCCACCATCTGCGAATACACCGACATCGCCGACGCCGAACAGGCAATCGCGCTGGCTATGCGTGAGGAATCGGAGTGTCTGGGCATGATACGCGCGGCGACCGGTGCTGACAAGATTTGGGCAGGTGTGCCGGCAGGAAGCAATAAGTCGGATGCCGCCATGTATGCCTACGGTATGCTCGGACTTGACGCCTACTGCGATACCTATGTGGGTCTGCCCGACGGCGGTCCGGTCTGGTGCTGCGGACTTCTGCAGATCCCGTATGTCTGTGCGTTTGAGAATATCTGCTACAGAAATTCCGATGCCGATAACGATGCCCTGATCGAACAGCTCGCAAAACGTAAGCGCGCCATTATCTACAACCACCCCAACATGATCACCCATTCCAATTTCTGGGACAAGGTAAACTACGACGGCGAGAACAAGCATGAGTGGGGCAAGTGGG
>JAFWZS010000017.1 GCA_017522205.1 Clostridia bacterium | reverse complement strand
GCTTGCGCCTTTCAAGCCTTTTTAACGAAGCTACGGTGAAAATATACCCCATTAAACCTTGTCATATCTACCCTTTGTCAGCTTGTGGTACTCCGAGAGGGTAAAAAAAGGTCAAAACAATACTAAAATCTCACAAGGTTCGACACTTTGTGCGATTTTCAGTTAAGATCAAATTGGATAATTATTTATTTTTTATCGTTGTCAAATCGGTATTGTTGCTCTTGTGCGTTTATCGACAGTCTGAGACTTCCGATTTAGATTTCGGAAGTCTTTTATAATATTATTTAAAAATCGGCTTTGAGCATCTGAACTCTATGGGTTTAACGTAAGTAAGTCTTGGTGAATCGTCAAATTCATAGGTTGTGTTTGCGTGATAAACCATATAGATTTCACCGCTTTCGCAATATAAAAAGCTGCAGTGACCGGGTGAGTAAATCTCCCTAAGAGGCTGATGCTTAAGCACGGGTGTAAGACTCTTGCACCAGCTTTTTTTGTTTGTTACGTCCTCTCCTTTAAGCGTGAGCATACCGAGACAGTAGTTATCAGAGCTGAATCCGCTTGCAGAATAAAGCAGATAGATTTCACCATCTTTATAGAGAACGGCAGGAGCTTCATTTACAGACCAGCCACGCTTCTCCCAATAAAGATCGGGCTTTGAAAGTACGGTGCAGTTGTGCTTTCCGTTTTCGTCAGTTTTAAGTGTGTAGGGATTTTCCATTTCACAAATCTGCAGATTCTGATAACCGGTGTACATATATGCAGAGTAAATGAAGTAAAGCTTTTCGTCCTTCTTAAGATAAGTGCCGTCAATGGTGTTGAGACCGTCGGGAGCAAGAATTCCCTTGAATTCATATTCGCCGAAAATGTCCTCAGTTTTGCTTTCAAGAACGAATGAATAACGGTAATAGTCGGTGATAAAGTCCGTCTCTTTGCCTTCAGGCATTGAGCCCTTCGGCACGGCATCCTCTTTGAATTTTGCGCAGGAAACAATGTACCATCTGTCGTCGATCTTGTGAATTTCAGGTGCCCAGATATCATAGTCGGTGCCGTGTTCACCCGCCCGGAAGACAGTTTTTTCACGGATAACCTCGGCACTTTCAGGACTTTTTATCTGCTTGATATCGATACCTCCACCTGTCGTATAGGTGTAATAGTATTCGCTGTCAGCCTCAACGATAAACGGGTCGCCGCCGTTTTTCGGGTCAATAGGCTTATCATAGGGGCTTTCGGTCATAAAGCCGAAAAAGGTAAGCACAACCGCCAGAGAAGCAATAAGTGATTTAATAAAGTTTGACATAACTTTTCTCCCTTCATATTGTCATAAATGAATAATAACATAATTTCTTTATTAACACAATACAAAAATCAGATTCAATTTACACAAAGAGTTCACATATGAATTATTGACAAATAATGTTTTAAATGGTAGTATATTAGCGTACTGTGAAAATAGTTAAAAATTATAAAAAGGAGTTTTGAAAATGAAAAAGAATTTCAAAAAGTCACTGTCTGTTTTTCTTGCAGTTCTTATGGCAGTAAGCTGTTTTTCAGTTGTAGGTTTTGCTGCAGAAGTTGACTACGGTGCTCACAATGACCACAAAGATAAAGTAGTAGTTTTAGAAGCAGTTGCAGCAACAGAATGTACAGACGGAAAAACTGAAGGTCTTAAATGTACACAGTGTAATGTTGTAATCAAAGAGCAGGCTGTAATTCCTGCACCCCACAACTTCGGTGAATGGACTACAGAAAAAACTGATGACTGCTCAAAAGGCTACAAGAAAATAAGATCCTGTCAGAATTCAGGATGCAGTAAAAACGAAGAAGAAGTTATCAACAAGCACAGCTGGGGCGACGATACCGAAATCGGCTGGAGCTGGGTAGGCGAACCTGCTAACTGCACTAACTCCGGAAACCAAACCCGTAAATGTTCTGTTTGCAATAAAGAAGAAACAAGAACAGTTGAAGCTCTCGGACACAAATGGGAAAAGCAGAAAGATGGTAACAGACCTTCATGCAAGCAGGAAGGTGCTGAAGCTACATTTGCCTGTAAATACTGCAAAGAAGTAGACCCCGACCGTGCAGGAAACAAGTTTGACAAGCTTCCCCATGAAGATGCTGACGGTGACGGCTACTGCGATAACGGTTGTGGCGGATATATCTCTTATGACGGTGAAATCTGCACATGCCCCTGCCACCAGAAGACAGGTGTTCTCAACACAATTTTCAAAATTGTTCTCTTCTTTATGCGTCTGTTTAAAATAGGACAGAAGTGCGGTTGCGGTGCAGACCACTATCCTGCCGACTGATAAAACCAATAAAAATTATCGAGGTTATCAAACGATAACCTCGATTTTATTTATATCGTAATGCTTCAGTGATTTCATAGTTTCCTCTGTTATGATTTCGCCGCTGATTGCAATGGGTACTGCGGGAGGGCAGGAAACTGTTACCGAAGCGCAGATTCTACCGACAGCTTTTTCCGTGTCAACTGTTTCGGCAGGGGAGAAAACTGCTTTTCTGATTGAAAGAGCTCTCTCAGGTTTTTCGGTAAGCTGAAGCTTTTCTCTTTCAATAGGAGTTTTCTTTTGTATGGAATTGAAAGCCGATTTAATTCTTTCAAAATTCTTGGCTGAGTTTTCGGGCGTGAACATCATAACGAGAAAATCTTTGTCGGAAAACTCGCAGAAAATATGCTCGCTTTTTAAAATCTCGTAAAGTTCATTTCCCGTATAGCCATAAGAAAGAGCATCAACAGTAATTTTCAGTTTTTCTTTACCCATAAGGCAGAAGCCTTTTTCTTTAAGAAAATCTTTGAGGAAATCAACTCTGACAATCGTTTCGGCAAGTCTATCTCTGTAGCAGTCAGAAAGATAAGCGTTGCACATATCCAGTGATTGCAGAATGAGATAAGAGGGACTTGTTGAAGCAAAAAGAGAAAGAGCGGACCGTGCGTTACTGTAAAAGCTCTCGGGTGCATTTTTTGAAACGTGCAGATAAGCACCGCCTGTGAGTACGGGGAGAGTTTTGTGAGCCGAATCGCAGCACATGGAAGCGCCTGACTTTATGGGGTGCTGATTTTCGGAAAGAAAACCCAGATAAGCACCGTGAGCATTGTCAACGAGAAGTGGCACGCCGTATTCTTTACAGACCAAAGCTATGCTCTTTATATCGAGCAGGTTTCCGAGATAGTCGGGGGATGTCACATAAACTGCAGAGGGTTTTCTGTCTGAACTTTCAATTGCCCTTTTTACGTCTTCGGCAGAAATTTCACAAGCACAGATATGAGACGGTTTTTCAGGATAAATCCAACCTACCTCACAGTCGCAGAGAGCTGCAGCGTAAACGAAAGCCTTGTGAACATTTCTTGCAGCAAGAACGAGAGGCGTTTCCTCATTCTGACAAGCGAGAAAAATCATTGCACGGATGCAGAGAGATGAGCCTTCTGTACTGTAAAAGGTGTGCCTTGTGCCGAAAAGTGAAGAGGCGTTATTTTCGCTTTCTTCAATGATTCCGTCGGGAGAGTAAAGCACATCTGCACCGTCAATTTCCGTTATATCAGACTTTTCCATACCAAGAAAAGCCTTGCCTTTGTGTCCCGGCATATGAAGCCTTACGGCATCGCTTTCCTGATAGCTTTTTACAAAGTCAGCAATGGGCGTTTTCATTCTTCTTCAGCCTCTGCAATATTCATCATGATTGCACATTCAATTCTCTTTTTGAAAAGCTCGCAGCCATATTTGTAAACACCGTTTACACTGCCTGTTGCGTGGTAGGAGTTTGCAGCACAGCCCCCTGAGCAATAAAGCTTAGCCCAGCAGTCACGGCATTCCTCTCTTGAATATGCGTTGCAAAGTCGGAATTTGTCCTGAACCTCAGGCTTTTTAACTCCGTCCCAGATATTACCTAAGCAGTATTCCTCTTCGCCTACAAATTGATGGCAGGGATAAAGGTCGCCCTTAGGAGTAACAGCCATATATTCTGTTCCTGAACCGCAGCCGCTGATTCTTTTGTAGATACAAGGGCCGTTTTTAAGGTCGAGCATATAGTGGTAGAAGGTGAAGCCGTCACCTTTTTTATTGCGTCTTATCATCTCTTTTGCAAGAATTTCGTACTGCTCAAAAAGAACGGGTAAATCCTCGTCGGTAAGAGCTGAGGGACTGTCAGGTGAGCATACAACCGGCTCCATACTAAGTTCCTTGAAGCCAAGGTCAGCCATGTGGAAAATATCCTTTGTAAAGTCGGTGTTGAAGTGAGTGAAGGTGCCACGCATATAGTAATTCTTGCCCTCACGGCTGTCAACGAACTTCTTGAACTTGGGCAGGATTTTATCGTAGCTGCCTTTGCCTGCATAGTCCACTCTGAATCTGTCGTGAACGTCTTTTCTGCCGTCAAGGCTGAGAACAATGTTGCTCATTTCCTTGTTGCAGAAGTCGATTACCTCATCGTCAATAAGCACGCCGTTAGTGGTGAGAGTGAAACGGAAGTTCTTGTTCTTTTCTTTTTCAATGCTTCTTGCATACTCAACAAGCTGTTTTACAACCTCCCAGTTTAAAAGAGGCTCACCGCCGAAAAAGTCAACCTCAAGGTTGCGTCTTGTTCCTGAATTTTCAATGAGGAAGTCGAAGGCTCTCTTACCTGTTTCAAAGCTCATAAGGGCGTCCTTACCGTGGTACTTGCCCTGACCTGCAAAGCAGTATGAGCAGGCAAGGTTGCAGGAGTGTGCAACGTGAAGACAAAGGGCTTTTATAACCTTAGAGTTGTTCTTGAAGTTGTATGCAAGCTCTTCAAACTTATCCTCTGAGAAAAGCTTTCCGCTTTCTTCGAGAGCCTTCACATCCTCAAGACAAAGAAGAATTTCCTCTTTTGTAACATCGGGAAGGTGAGCGTATTTTTCGAGAATAGCTGAAACGATTTCATCCTCAGGGTGAGTTTTATACATTTCGATAATATCGTAAGCCACCTCGTCAACGGTGTGTACACTGCCGCTGCAGGTGTCAAGCACAATATTGTAGCCGTTTAATTTATACTGATGAACCATAATAATCGTCCTTTGCTAAAAAAATCGCCACCCGAAAGGGCAGCGGCTTTTTTGTTTTTAACTTATTTGTTGTTTTCGCACTGCTGATTAGCCACGCCGCATGAAGTCTTGCAAGCTGACTGGCATGAGGTCTGGCATTCGCCACAACCACCGTTCTTTACAGTGTTTTTGATATCTTTTGTTTCGATAGTCTTGATTCTGTTCATTGTCTTTTCCTCCGTTAAGGGTATTTTTATCTACACAATAATATCATAAGAGTATTTAAATGTCAATTGATTAGTCAATAAAAAATGAGTAAGTAAAAAAGATAATTATATTTATGCTGAAATTCACAAGTTATTAACAGAATAGGCTTCATTTGTTGATAAAATGTATTGTCAGAAAGAAAAAATTCACATTAATAGGAGGATACTATGAGAAATATTAAAATCATTAACGAAAACTGGCTTTTCTCTAAGAAAGCAAACGCTGCTCCTGCTACCCTTCCCACAGACTGGGAACAGAAGAATCTTCCCTATACGTGGAACGAAAAAGACGGTCAGGACGGCGGTAATGACTATTACAGAGGTAAGTGCTTCTTTGCAAAATCACTTATGAAAGCTGACCTTCCCGAAGGCGAAGAAATTTATCTTCAGTTTGACGGCGTAAACTCAACAGCAGAAATTTTCTTCAACGGCAAGAGCCTCATGGTTCACCATGGCGGCTACTCAACTTTCAGAGTGAAGCTCGAGGACATCAAAGACGAAAACCTTCTTGTTGTTTCAGCAGACAACACTCCCAACGATTTTGTTTATCCTCAGATGGCTGACTTCACCTTCTACGGCGGTATCTACCGTGACGTAAGCGTTATCGGTGTTCCCAAAAAGCACTTTGACCTTGATTACTACGGTGCACCCGGTATCAATGTTACTCCTGAGGTAAAGGGTGACAAGGCTGAAGTTGAAGCAAAGGCTTACTGCGAAGGTAAGGTTCGCTTTGAAATTATTGATAACGGCAAGGTAATTCTTACTGCAGAGGCTGAGGGCGAAAATCCTGAGGCTGAAATGGTAATTGAAAACGTTCACCTCTGGAACGGTCTTACTGACCCCTATCTTTACACTCTCCGTGCAGTTCTTATTGAAGACGGAGAGGAAATCGACGAGGTTAGTACACGTTTCGGTTGCCGATACTTTGAAGTTGACCCCGAAAGAGGTTTCATTCTTAACGGTAAGGAATATCCTCTTCGTGGTGTATCACGCCATCAGGACAGAAAAGATATCGGTAACGCACTTCTTCCCGAGCACCACAAGGAAGACATGGAGCTTATCAAGGAAGTGGGCGCAACAACAATCCGTCTTGCACACTATCAGCACTCACAGGTATTCTATGACCTTTGCGACGAATACGGTATGGTAATCTGGGCTGAAATTCCCTACATTTCAAGACATATGCCGAATGGCTTTGAAAACACAAAGACACAGATGAAGGAGCTTATTGCTCAGAACTATAATCATCCCTCAATTTTCTTCTGGGGTCTTTCAAACGAAATTTCAATTGCAGGTGCTGATGAAAGTCTCATTAATAACCACAAGATGCTCAATGACCTTTGCCACGATATGGACGATACCCGTCTTACAACTGTTGCAGTTGTATCAATGTGCGGTATTGACGACGAATATGTACACATCAGTGACGTTGTTTCATTCAACCACTACTTCGGTTGGTACGGCGGTAAGACCGACATGAATGGTCCCTGGTTTGACAACTTCCACGCAAAGTACCCGAAGAAAGCTATCGGCTGCAGTGAGTACGGATGTGAAGCTCTCGACTGGCATACCTCAGACCCCAAGCAGGGTGACTACACTGAAGAATATCAGGCATACTATCACGAGGAGCTTATCAAGCAG
>JAFWZS010000016.1 GCA_017522205.1 Clostridia bacterium | reverse complement strand
TCTGGCCTTTATTCTACACGGCAGTATTCTACCTTGTTTTCTCAGGTATACTTACACTGCTCTTTAACTACATAGAGAAAAAAATGAGTTATTTCAGGAGTTGACGTATGGCAGTATTAGAAGTAAATAATCTTAAAAAGTCATTTGACCGCACCGAAGTGCTCAAGGACATTTCTTTTTCTCTTGAAAAAGGTGAAGTGCTTTCCATAATCGGCTCATCGGGAAGCGGTAAAACGACGCTTCTGCGATGTCTTAACTTTCTTGAAAGGGCTGAAAAAGGCACTATTGCAGTAAACGGTAAAGAGATATTCAACGGTGAAAACTTAAAAAAGACACCCGAAAGCGTGATAAGGGAAAACAGACTGCATTTCGGTCTTGTATTCCAGTCATTCAATCTTTTCCCGCAGTATACGGTTCTGCAGAACATAACGCTTGCCCCCACCCTTCTCAAAAGAGGCACGCCCGAAGAGATTGAAGAAAAGGCGAAATCACTTATTGCCCGTGTCGGGCTCACCGAGAAAACTGACTTTTATCCGTGTCAGTTATCGGGCGGTCAACAGCAACGTGTTGCAATAGCAAGGGCACTTGCATTAACGCCCGACGTGCTCTGTTTTGACGAGCCGACTTCGGCACTCGACCCCGAGCTTACGGGTGAGGTTTTAAGGGTTATAAAGGACCTTAAAAACGGTGACTGCACCATGATAGTTGTTACACACGAAATGGAATTTGCAAAATCGGTTTCGGATAAAATAATGTTTATGGCAGACGGCGTTATTGAAGAAATGGGCACACCCGAAGATGTGTTCGGCAATCCCAAATCGGAAAAAACGAGGGCATTTTTAAACAGTTCACTCGAACAGTTTTAGTATAAATATAAAATAAGTATTGAAATTTATGCAATACGGTGTTAAAATGCACTTTGTAATTAAAAACATATTTAAAGGAGATTACACAAAATGAAAAAACTTATTTCAGTAATGCTTGCAGTTGTAATGGTACTTTCATTCGCTGCTTGCGGAACAACAACAAACACAGATAAACTTCAGATGGCTACAAACGCAGCATTCACTCCCTACGAATACAAAGAGGGTGATGCTTATGCAGGTATTGACATTGAAATCGCTGAAAAACTTGCTGAAAAGCTTGGTATGGAACTCGTTGTAAACGACGTTGAATTCGGTTCTATCATCGGCGGTGTTCAGTCAGGCAAATACGATATGGGTATTGCCGGTATGACAGTTACAGATGAAAGACTCGAAAGCGTTAACTTCTCAACTTCATATGCTACAGGTATTCAGGTAGTTATCGTTGCTGAAGGTTCTGACATTGCTACGATTGATGACATTTACAACGGTAAGACAATCGGTGTTCAGCAGGATACAACAGGCGACATCTATGCTTCTGACGATTTCGGCAGTGATAACGTTATCCGTTACAAGACAGGTGCGGACGCTGTTCAGGCACTTATATCAGGCAAGGTTGACTGTGTTATCATCGACAACGAACCTGCTAAGTCTTTCGTTGCCGCAAACGAAGGTCTTA
Source organism: Clostridia bacterium (assembly GCA_017522205.1). GTDB lineage: Bacteria > Bacillota > Clostridia > Oscillospirales > Acutalibacteraceae > UBA6857. Next base: position 1,446 of record JAFWZS010000016.1, on the reverse strand, counting down.
CAATTCTCGAAACAGAGTATGCTGTAGAAGACTACGCTATTGCAATCGCAAAAGAGAACACAGAGCTTCTTGACTCTATCAACGCAGCTCTTGCTGAACTCACAGAGGACGGTACTATTCCCGCAATAATCGAAAAGTACATTCCCGCTGAATAATTTTCGACAAACTCAAAGGGTGGGAGTTTTCCCACCCTTTTTATCTTGAAGGAGTATTATTTTGGAAAAGATAGTTTCTTTGTTGAGTAAAATCAAAGATAAATTTCTTGCTTCTGATTTTTATCATGATTTTCATCTCAATTTTATAGACGATAACCGTTGGAAATGGATTACTGACGGTCTTTTGCAGACACTTAAAATAACCTTCTTTGCAATATTGATAGGTATTATCATAGGTGTTGTAATCGCTTCAGTACGTTCATCCTTCGATAAAAACAGAGAGACGCTTGAACTTAAGGGCGGTTTGGGTTATCACCTGTTAAAATTCTTAAATTTTATATGTCACCTCTACCTGACGGTAATAAGAGGCACACCTGTTGTAGTGCAGCTTCTTATTTTCTATTTTATAATTTTTGCATCAAGCACGAACGGAACAATGATAGCAATAATTGCTTTCGGTATGAATTCGGGTGCATACGTTGCCGAAATTTTCAGAGGTGGAATTATGTCTATTGACCACGGTCAGTTTGAAGCGGGCCGTTCTTTAGGCTTTAACTATGTGCAGACCATGTTTTACATAATTATCCCGCAGGTTTTTAAGGCTGTTTTACCTACACTCTGTAATGAATTTATTGTGCTTTTGAAGGAAACTTCTATTGCAGGTTACGTAGGAATTATGGATCTTACAAAAGCAGGCGACCTTATAAGAGGACGCACCTTCTCTGCATTTATGCCACTTATTGCTGTTGCATTGATATATCTTGTACTTGTGGTAATACTTACACAGCTTGTTTCAATGCTCGAAAGGAGGTTGCGTCGCAGTGAAAGATAACGTTTTAATCAAGGTAAACGGTCTTAAAAAGCATTATAACGGCGGTGTCGTAAAGGCGCTTGACGGTATTGATGCGCAAATTTCAAGGGGCGAAGTCGTTGTTGTCATCGGCCCTTCGGGAAGCGGTAAGTCAACCTTCCTTCGTTCACTTAATCTTCTTGAAGTGCCCACGGAGGGTGAAATATTCTTTGACGGCACAAACATAGCAGACCCCCGTACAAACATAAATCTGCACCGTCAGAAAATGGGTATGGTTTTCCAGCACTTCAACCTTTTCCCGAATATGACCATACTTCGCAATATGACCATAGCACCTATGAAGCTTCTTAAGAAGTCCAAAGAAGAAGCAGAAAAATATGCTATGGAGCTTTTAGAAAAAGTCGGTCTTGCCGACAGGGCAAACGCTTATCCGAGCCAGCTTTCAGGCGGTCAGAAACAGCGTGTTGCAATCGTGCGTGC
>JAFWZS010000004.1 GCA_017522205.1 Clostridia bacterium | reverse complement strand
GAAGACGTATTCACAATCACAGGTCGTGGTACAGTTGCTACAGGTAGAGTTGAAAGAGGTCAGCTCAAGACAGGTGAAGAAGTTGAAATCGTTGGTCTTACAGAAGAAAAGAGAAAGGTTGTTGTAACCGGTATCGAAATGTTCAGAAAGATCCTCGACTATGCTGAAGCAGGCGATAACATCGGTGCTCTTCTTCGTGGTGTTCAGAGATCAGAAATCGAAAGAGGACAGGTTCTTGCAAAGCCCGGCTCAATTCAGCCTCACACAAAGTTCCGTGGCCAGGTTTACGTTCTTACAAAGGATGAAGGCGGACGTCACACACCTTTCTTCAACAACTACAGACCTCAGTTCTACTTCAGAACAACTGACGTTACAGGCATCATCAAGCTTCCCGAAGGCACAGAAATGTGTATGCCTGGTGACAACGTAGAAATGGACGTTGAACTTATCACAGAAATCGCTATCGAAGAAGGTCTTCGTTTCGCTATCCGTGAAGGTGGCCGTACAGTAGGTTCAGGCGTTGTTACAGCTATCAACGACTAATCTTAGGCTTATTCTTTCAAAAAACTTAAAGTTTATTGGCTGCTGCACGAAAGTGCAGCAGTTTTTTTGCTTTGCAATAAAACCTATTTATATCATATAAAAAAATACCGCCCGGTATAAACCGAACGGTAAAAATGTGAATTCTAAATATCAGCCGGGAAGCTCACTCTGCTTGTATACGGGATCATTCTGAGAGAACAGGTCAACGAAGTTTTTCTGAGCACCTCTGATCTGCATTATAAGTCTTGCGAAACCGGGGATAAGCAGGAATGGGATATCGTTATCTGCACCTGCATTCCAACCCATTGAAGCAAAGTAGTAACAATTTTTAAACACATCCCAATGGCTGTAGTTCTTGATTTTATCTGTAACTGACTGAAGCTCGCCTGCGGTAAGCTCTTCAGAAACACCTAACAGTGAGCGGTAATGGGTAAGATCCTGCTCATTGTTGTAGTAAAGTCCGCCGCCTCGTGGTCCTTCTGTGCCGAAGGTGCCTACAGACACATCTTCATAAGGAGCAACCTCGTATCTTCCAACCTTGATAGGATGATCGGTAAGATTCTGAAAATAGAGGAAGGTGTGACCTATGCCTGTTTTCTTACTGATTTCTGAGCAGAACCACATTCTTGCAACAATTTCGTCTTCTGCCGCAGCGGTAAATACCATTACGGAGAAAAGCATTAAAACTGCAAGTGTAGTTGCTATGAATTTTTTCATATTTTTCACTTCTTTCTCTTTTTGTAAAAAAAAGAATAACAACTTTTTGTAAATAGACTGCAGAATTAATATGAATAAAGAATAAACGACTTATTAAAGAATATTATACTCGTCGTTAAGATGGATTGTTATTTTTTCGCCTCTGCCAATAAAGAAGTTTTTTCGTTTGGAATTCTGTTTTCGATAACTGCATTCAACAGCTTGTTAAGAACTTCACCGATTTCTCTGCCTTTAAAGCCAAGTTCAGCAATGTCATTGCCGTTAACAGCCAAATCCTTCAGCGAAAAGCAAGGCTTTTCCGAAAGCAACTTTTTTGCAATGCTCTGGAGGGTGTCGAAGTGCTCCTTTCTGTTGTGAAACTCCGGAGCAAGTCCCTTTGTGTCTGCACGCTTAAGCGCAATTAAATCGAAGAATAAATCTTCACCGTATTTGGAAAGCTTCTTTTTAATGACTATCTCACTTTCTTCTATGGGTGCATCGTGAAGCTTAATGAGTCTGACAACTCTTTCTCTCGTTTTGTTGTCGCATCTGAGCCTTTGAAGTGCCTCATCGGCTTTTCTTGCACTGATTGATGCGTGGGAATAAAAGTGTCCCACACCGTTCTCGTCAAGAGAAAAACAGTCGGGTTTTCCGCAGTCATGAAAAAGTGCAGCGAATCTCAGATACGGCAGGGCAGGAGAGTTCTCTACAACCACTGCCGTATGATTAAGTACATCATAAATATGGTGAAAATTATGCTGCTGAAAACCCTTCATCTCCTTGATTTCCGGGATGACAACAGACAGAATATCACTGTATTTTGAAAGAACTTCCCTTATATTTTCACCGCAGAGCATTTTCGAAAGCTCAGTAAAAATCCGTTCTTTTGAAATGTTGTTCAGCAAATCCCTGCATTTGAACATAGCTTTTTCCGTTTCCTCTTCAATTGAAAAAGAAAGCACCGACGAAAAACGCAAAGCCCGCATAATTCTCAGCGCATCTTCCGTGAAACGCTTTTCGGGTTCGCCGACACAGCGGATGATTTTTCTTTCTATATCCTTTTTTCCGTTATACAGGTCAACAAAGCCTTTTGAGGGACTGTAAGCAATGCTGTTCACCGTGAAATCACGCCGTGAAAGGTCATCTTCAATTTTCTCAGCATAAGAGACTTCGTCAGGGTGACGGCAGTCACTGTAGCCTTTTTCTGTGCGGTAAGTGGTAATTTCAAAAGGCTTGTGGTTGATGATAACCGTTACCGTGCCGTGCTTTATACCTGTTTCGAGAGTGTGGAACTCTTTAAATACTTCAAGTGTTTCTTCGGGTGAAGCGTTGGTGGCAAAGTCGGCATCGTCGGCTTTTTTGCCCATAATAGAATCTCTTACAAATCCGCCAACGAGATGAATTTCATAACCCTTTTCTTCCATAAGGCTGATTATGGTAAGAATTTCCTCTGATAATTGTACCAACGGCTTTCACCTGCCTTTCACATAAATATATATAATATATTATACACAATCCGAGAATTTTTTCAATATAGTTGAAATTGCAGGGCGTTTTGTGGTAGAATTAAATAGATTGTACGGCAATTGCCGGAAAAAGAGAAAAGTTAAAGGTTGTGTATAAAATGGAAAACGAATTCGGTACATTAAGAAAAAAAGCTTTTGGCGGCTTCAATCCAAAGGATGTTGTAGACTGTATTGAAAAAACAAGAAATGAGCTTTACGAATACAAAACCTCAGCTCAGAAGACAATTGAAGAGCTTAAGGAAAAAATTGAAAAGCTTGAAAGTGAAAAGAATGCTCTTGAAAAGGTTAATGCTGACCTTGCAAAAGCGAATTCAGAGCTTATTGAAGGCACAAAGAGTGCCGACAGCTGCACTGAAGCTACAGGAGACAGCCTTACTGTAATTGAAATCAACGCTGCAACAAATGAACTCAAAAAGGTTGCAGATGACCTTTGCAACAGCCTTCGTGATTTTATGGACAGAATTGCTCAGAACAGTATTTCTGTTGTTGTTGAAAACAGTGATGCTGAAGCTGAAGAAGACTTTGATGCAGAAAAGTTTATGGCTGAGCTTGAGGCTGAAATTTATGCGAAGCTTGGAGTTGAAGCTGATGACGACGAAGTGACAGTTGAAGTTTTTGCAGAAGAAGCAAAAGCTGACAAGGTCGCAGAAATTATGGCTCAGACAGAAAACTTCACTCAGATTGCAGAGAAGGAAGAAGCCGAAAAGAAGGAAGAAGCACCTGCAAAGAAGAATATCCTTGATATTCTCAGCAAGGCTTCATTCGCAAAATAAACTGAGAAACAGTATATCTGTTATTTTCGGAAAGGACGTGGTTTACCGTGAAAAAAGTTAAGATAACTAAATTCCTTATGTTTATCTTCACACTTGTTCTCGGCATAGCTATGTCTTTTTCTGCTTTCAGCGCGGATGACGTCTTTGAAAGCGAAATTGCCTCCTTCCCTGAAAGCTATAAGCCATATCTCCGAGAGCTTCACGAAAAATATCCCGACTGGAAGTTTGTGCCAATGCTTACCGGTCTTACCTTCGATGAGGTGCTTCAGGGTGAAAGCAACAAGAATACTAATAAGCAGTATGATAAAATATCCCTTGTGCCGTCAAGTGCAAGTGACATTTTTAAAAGCTATCAGAAATATGACTATACAGAGTCGAGCGGTGTTTTCAAGCAATGGGACAGCGGCTTTGTTGCTGCAAACAGACTTGCTCTTTCCTACTTTATGGACCCCAGAAATTTCCTCAGTGAGGATAATATTTTCCAGTTTGAGTTGCTTTCATTTGACGAAAGCCTTACTGTTGAGGCAGTAGAAACTGTTCTTGCAGGCTCATTTATGGCTGATAAAAAGATAACTTATTATGACAGCGAAGGCGAAAAGAAAACTCTCAGCAAAACCTACGGTGAAGCAATTCACGAAGCAGGGGAGAAGTATAACATTAACCCTTGCTATCTTGCTTCAAAAATTATCAATGAGGTGGGCACCAAGGGCTCATCAAGTGTAACGGGAAAGCATTCAACCTATCCCGGTATATACAATTTCTACAATATCGGTGCAACTGACGGCGGTGATGCAATCGGCAAAGGCCTTAAATGGGCAAGCGGTAGCGGCAGCTACTCAAGACCGTGGAACACACCCGTAAAATCTATAAACGGCGGTGCGGAATTTCTCGCTGAAACTTATATCAAAAACGGTCAGTTTACTGGCTATCTTCAGCGGTTCAACGTCAATCCCGATGCTTATCACAAGCTTTACACCCATCAGTATATGACCAACCTTGTGGGGGCAGTAGCACAGGGCTACTCAACTTACACCTCTTATGCGAAAAGCGGTCTTCTCTATAACACATACGTGTTCTCCATTCCCGTTTTCGATGAAATGCCTGAAACTGCCACAGCAACGGCATATATGACCGATTCCGTAAATCAGACGGGTAAAATGAGCGTTGACGGTTCATCTGTCAGAACAGGCCCGTCAACCTATAACGCAAAGCTTACGGACAAAAACGGAACTGCAATCAAGCTTTCTAAGGGTACAAGTGTAGAAATACTTGAAAAGGTTGAAACCGATACTGACTATTACGGTTCGGTGCTCAATTATCCTTATTGGTACAAGGTTAAATTCAAATATGATTCCGTCAGCTATACCGGCTATGTTACGGCAGGCTATGTTGACATCACCACTAAAGTCAATGTGCCTTTAGGTGAATATAATATCGGATATATCAAAAGTGATTCAAAAGCCGAGCTTTCCCTTATGTCTTTCAATGAATCTCTCATCGAGGTAAGTGATTCAGAGAAGGTAGGCTTCAAGGCTGAGGGTACGGCAACCCTTATTGCCTACGACAGTACGGGTAATATGAGTAAGGTGGTTTACCTTATTGAAGAAAATCCGTCTCTCGAGCCGGTGAGTGACCTTTCAGCCACAGTAAGCTCAACAAAGGCCAAAATTACCTTCAGCAATACCGAGGACACCACAGAGCTGATTCTTACCGACAGTGACGGAAAGCTGGTAAAAACCGCCACTACAGACGAAGAATCCTATACCTTCAGTTCCCTTTCCTCGGGCGAAAGATACACGGTTACTGCAAGAAGTAAAAACGGCAGCAAATACTCTGCCTCAGAATCAATTGCTTTTGCAATCAAACCCGAAAAGGTTACGGGTGTAAAGTATACCGTCAATGAAAACAGTGAAATCGTTCTCAGCTGGAATGAGGTAAACTCAACAGGCTATGTGCTTTACTGCTACGACGGAACAGACGGCGAAGCAGTAAAAATGGGCTCAGTAAAAGGTGTGACAACCTATACAGTTCCCGAAAAATACACCTCCTACGGTGTATACAGTGTAAGATCCTATGTGAGCGCAGACGGCAAAAATACTTACGGAACGGTTTCCGACAAAATTACGGCATCTGTGAAAGTGTCCGCACCTGCAGATTTTGCAGTTTCATCTCTTAAGGAAACTGGCTTCACTCTCACGTGGAATCTTGTTAAGGATGCTGACGGATATGAGCTTTACTCTGTAACTGACGAGGCACAGATTATAATAAACGACAACACAAAGCTGGAATACACAGTTTCAAATCTTAAGTCAGGCACAGAGAAAGCCTATAAAATCCGTGCTTACACAGAAAACGGCGACAAGAAGTTTTACTCAGAATACAGTGCCGAATTACAGATTGTAACTCCTCCCGAAAAGATTACGGGACTTAAAAAGTCAGCAGTGCTTTCATCTCTTGTAAAGCTTAGCTGGAATGCTTCTGCGGGCGCAGACGAATATGAAGTTTATTTCAAAGCTCAAAAGGGTGAAGAGCAGTTCTGCGGTACTACCAAAGAAACAGAGGCAACTATAGAAGGACTTGTGCAGAATTCGGATTACTCTTTCAGAGTTGTACCGGTTTCTGTTTTCGGCGAAACGAGAGAAAAGGGTAAAGAGGCAACTGTAACAGCCACAACCTACCTTTCCTTGCCTGAAAATATAGAGGCTGCTTTCAAAGACCTTACTACTGCAACTTTAACATGGGATGCAAACAGTGAGGCTGACGGCTATGAGATTTACCGCTATGAAGAGGATGAAAAGAAATTTACCCTCTATAAAACTGTTGCTACAAACAGCCTGGAGCTTAAATATCTCACTCCCGAAAAGGAATATAAATATAAAATCAGAGCTATATGTGAAAATAGCGACGGCAAAGAAAACCGAAGCATTCTTTCAGGCGAAATCATCGTTAAAAATTCCATCCCAGCCTATAAGGGTGAGCTAAGTGCAGGCTCTATAACGGATGATTCCTACCGACTTTTCTGGAATTCAGCCGAGGATGTTCTCTATTACAACATCTATGAGGTTGAATACGGTGAATATCAGAAGGTTGCGAAAACCACAAAAACGAGCTACACCTTCTCAGACCTCGGTGCATCTCACCTTAAAACCTATGCTGTATCCGCAGTGTACGAGGTTCTTACAGGCGATTACGAAAGCGAAAAAAGTGAGCCTTTTACGGTTTCAACAAAGCCCTCAAAGGTGAAGAATCTTAAAGCAACTGTAAAACCGAACTCTGCAACAGTAAAGTGGAGCAAGGTCAAAAACGCAAGCTATTATAAGGTTTACCTTTACGATACTTCCAAAAAGAAGTATGTTGAAAAGAAAAAGCTTACCGGCACATCTTACACTCTTTCATCTCTCGGCTATGGAAAAACACGTAAGGTGAGGGTGAGAGCCTACATCAAAACCGATGCAGGAACGGTGTACTCGGGTCTTACTCAAGTGGATTTCACAACAAAGCCGAAGGATATTTCAGCCGTAAGCCTTTCAGCGTCAACCACAACAACTCAGACACTGAAATGGTCAAAGTCCACGGGCGCAACCCATTATCTTGTTTACCGTTACAACTCTTCAAGCGGCAGCTATAAAAAGCTTGCAACGGTTACCGCAACAAGCTATAAGGTGAAAAATCTCAAATCAAAGACAAAGTATACTTACAAGATTAAACCCGTAGTAATTAAAGACGGAAAAACCCTTGTTTCCGGCAACGCAACAAAGGCATACAAATTCAGCACGAAATAAGGAATAATACGGAAAAAATTAAAGTTATTTTGTAATTTATTATTGACAAATCACACACTTATCTATATAATGTTATTCGTTAAGTAATGCTCGGGTGAATTATGCCTTAATTCCGTGAGCATCTACTGCATGAGGTGAGTTATGTTTATTCAACTTGAAGCATTGTTGGGCGGTGGGCTCGAAAGCCTTAGTCTCGACTATGAGTTTGATTTTTCCGAGGAAGAATTCGGCGGTGTGTTTCCATTCACAACACCTGTCACTCTTAAAGGAGAAATCAGAAACACAGCGGGAATCGTTACAATTAAAGCAAAGGCAGTTTTCACTATGGAGGTCACCTGTGACCGCTGTGCTGAGGACATAAAGCCTGAGTTTACAGTTGACGTTGAGCACGGTCTTGTTGCTTCTCTCAACCACGAAGACAACGACGATTATATTCTCATTGAGGATATGAAGCTTGATGTAAGACAGCTTACTTTAGAGGACATTTATCTTGCTCTGCCGGGTAAGTTTCTTTGCAGGGAAGACTGCAAGGGTCTTTGCTCAGAGTGCGGTGCAAACTTAAATGAAAGCTCCTGCAATTGCCAAAAGCCGATTGACCCAAGATGGGCAGCACTTTTCGATTGAGGAGACAATTAAATGTTAACTAATAAATTCAAATAAGGAGGTGCTGGGAGATGGCAGTACCAAAGAGAAGAGTATCAAAGGCAAGAAGAGACAAGAGACGTTCAAACGTGTGGAAGCTTGACGCTCCGACACTCGTAAGATGTAAGCAGTGCGGTGCATACACTGTACCCCATAAGGTTTGTGCTGAATGCGGCTACTATAAGGGCAAGCAGGTAGTTGTTAAGGACGAAGACTAAGCCTTTGGAACTTTGAGAGGTGGGAAGCTATAGGCTATCCACCTCTTTATTTCATATATAATATTTTTATTAAGTATATGTCTACACTCATATTTAATAAGGAGCGTTTATGGTAGAAATCAAATCTGTACTCAGAAAATCACCTGCAGAAAAAGCCGGCATAAAAGGCGGAGATTTACTTTTAAAGGTGAATTCACATGAGATAAATGACTTTCTTGACTATCAGTTTTATGTAGAAGAAAGTCTCCTTACAATTGAATATGAGCACAAGGGTAAGGTTAAAACTGTCCGTGTAAAAAAAAGTGAGTATGATGACCTTGGTCTGGAGTTTGAAAGCTACCTTATGGATAAGGAGAGACGCTGCAAAAACAAGTGCATTTTCTGCTTCATTGATCAGAATCCGAAGGGTATGCGTGAAAGTATTTATTTTAAGGATGACGACTCACGTCTCAGCTTCCTTTTCGGAAATTACATCACTCTCACCAACCTTACTGAGCGTGATGTGGAAAGAATAATTGAAATGCACATCACGCCCGTCAACATCTCTGTTCATACGATGAACAAAGAGCTTCGTGTGAAAATGATGAAAAACAAAAACGCTGGGGAGTGTCTCGATATTATCGGACACCTTGCAGAAAACGGGATTGAAATCAACACTCAGCTTGTGCTTTGCCCGGGAATCAACGACGGTGAAGAGCTGAAATACAGTTTGGAGAAACTCGGTGAGCTTTATCCGGGTGTGCAGAGTATAGCTGCAGTACCTGTCGGTGTTACAAAGCACCGTGACGGACTTTTCCCTATGCCCGAATATACAAAAGAAACTGCAGCTGAGGTAATAGATATTATCACCGAATTCGGTGATAAATTCAAAGAAAAGCATGGCACAAGGCTATGCTATGCAGCTGATGAGTTTTATCTCAAGGCTGAAAGAGAGCTTCCTGATGCTGATTACTATGAAAGCTACTGCCAACTTGAAAACGGCGTTGGTATGTGGACATCCTTTAAGGATGAATTTATGTCGGGGCTTTATGATATAGAGGATGACGGTGCAGAAAGAGAGCTTTCCGTTGCTACGGGTGAAGCAGCCTTTCCTCTCATAAAAGAGCTTTGTGATGAAGTGACAAAGAAATACCCCAATACAAAAATCAATGTTTATAAAATTGAAAATGACTTTTTCGGTCACAGTGTAACCGTAGCAGGTCTTGTGACGGGAAAAGATTTAATAAATCAGCTCAAGGGTAAAGAGCTTTTTGAAAAGCTGATTATCCCTGATGTAATGCTGAGAAGCGAGGGCGATTTGTTCCTCGATAATGTCAGTGTTGAAGAGGTAGAAGAAGCGCTTTCTGTACCCCTTGACATAACATTTTCAGCAGATGGCTACGACCTTTTAGATAAAATTTTTGCATAAACGGAGGGTGAAAAATGGCAAGACCGATTGTTGCAATCGTAGGAAGACCCAACGTGGGAAAATCCACTCTTTTTAATAAGCTTGTGGGACAGCGTCTGTCAATTGTTGACGATACACCCGGTGTTACCCGTGACAGAATCTACGGCGACTGTGAGTGGCTTTCAAGACACTTCCTTTTAATCGATACAGGCGGTATCGAACCAAAATCAGACGATATTATCTTAAAGCAAATGTCAAGACAGGCTCAGCTTGCAATTGACAGTGCTGATGTAATTATACTTGTAACCGACCTTAAAAGCGGTGTTGTTGCAACCGATGAAGAGGTTGCTGCAATGCTTCTTAAGTCAGGAAAGCCTATTATCCTTTGCGTAAACAAGTGTGATAAAGTTGGTGAAACTCCTCTGGAGTTTTATGAGTTCTACAATCTTGGTTTAGGTGAGCCCATTGCGGTTTCATCCGTACACGGACACGGAACAGGCGACCTTCTTGATGCGGTTTTAGAGCATATTCCTGAAGACACCGAGGAAGAGACTGATGACAACACCATAAGTGTAGCTGTTATCGGTAAGCCCAATGTAGGCAAATCCTCACTCATAAACCGCATTTCAGGTCAGGAGCGTGCTATTGTTTCCGATATTGCCGGTACAACAAGAGACGCAACAGACACCTATATTACCAATGAATTCGGTGACTTTGTGTTTATCGATACTGCAGGTCTTCGCAGAAAAAGCAAGGTAGAGGACCAGATTGAAAAATATTCTGTAATCAGAGCAAAAATGGCTGTTGAAAGAGCCAATGTGTGCATAATAATGATTGATGCGGTTGAGGGCTTTACAGAGCAGGACTCAAAGGTTGCAGGCATTGCTCACGAAATGGGTAAGGCTTGCATTATTGCGGTAAACAAGTGGGATGCACTTGAAAAAGACGGCAAAACAATGGACTCATACAGAAAGAAGCTTATGAACGACTTCTCATTTATGTCCTATGCTCCCATTATTTTTATCTCTGCAAAAACAGGTCAGAGAATTGAAAGACTTTTTGAGCTTATCAAGTTCGTTGACGAGCAGAACGCAACAAGAATCTCCACAGGTAAGCTTAACGATGTTCTTGCTGCTGCAACGGCAAGAGTTCAGCCGCCTACGGACAAGGGTAAGCGACTTAAGATTTATTATATGACCCAGGCATCAACAAGACCGCCCACGTTTGTGTGCTTTGTAAACAGTAAGGAGCTGTTCCATTACAGTTATCAGCGTTATATTGAAAATCAGATCCGTGAGGTTTTCGGCCTTGAAGGTACACCTACACGGTTTGTTATAAGAGAACGTGACGGCAAATAAATGCGAAATTGGAAGTGAGTGTAATGTCTGTTAAACTCAGCTTGGTTATCCCTTGCTACAACGAAGAGGATAATATAGAAAAACTTTTCTCCCACGTTAAAAACGGGCTTAAATCTTATACAGACTCCTATGAAATTGTTTTTGTGAACGACGGAAGCCGTGACGAAACTGCGAAGAAGCTGAAAAAGCTCTTTAGTGAAAATAAAGATTCAAGAATTACCGTTGTCAGCTTTTCACGAAACTTCGGTAAGGAAGCCGCAATGTATGCGGGACTTTCCCACGCAAAAGGGGAGTATACCGTAATTCTTGATGCAGACCTGCAGCAGGATGTAAAATACGTTGTAAAAATGGCTGAAATCCTCGACGAAAACGAAGATGCCGATATGGTTGCCGCCTATCAGGAAAAGCGCAAGGAAGGTAAGTTCATAACTCTTTGCAAAGAGAGTTTTTATAAGCTCATAAACAAGGTGACAGATGTAACATTTGTGGAAAACGCAAGCGATTTCCGTATGATGAGAAGACCTGTTGTGGAAACAATTATTTCACTTCCTGAGTGTCACCGTTTTTCAAAGGGTATTTTCTCCTGGGTGGGCTACAACACAATTTCTATTCCCTACGAAGTAAAGGAAAGAGAAGCAGGCGAGACTAAGTGGAATTTCAGAAAGCTTCTGAAATACGGCATAGAGGGCATAATGGCATATACAGATTTGCCTCTTAAACTGCCGTTTTACTTCTCTTTTGTTTTTTCTTTAGTGGCATTAGTGGTGCTTTTATTCGGTGAATTTACCTGCTCGGCAGTTTTCTTTGTGGGAGCAGTTGTGCTTTTCTCACTGGGCGTTCTCGGCTCTTATGTAGGAAAAATCCACACTCAGGTGAAAAACCGACCAATTTATATTGCGAAAGAAATTTTGAGCTATGATAAACACGATTAAATCACTTTTAATTAAATATAAGGAGCTTATAACCTACGGAATTTTCGGCGTCGCAACAACGATAGTCAATTTCATAGTTTTCAAACTTTCAAATGTGGTTTTCGGTGAGGAATTTTATCTTCTCTCCAACGTAATTGCATGGGTTGTCAGTGTAATCTTTGCCTACATCACCAACAAGCTATGGGTGTTTGAAAGCAAGAGCTTTAAGCTTCAGGTGGTGATGAAAGAGCTGCTTTCATTCTTTGCGGCAAGAGGTTTTTCCTTCATAATTGAAGAGGTTGGCTTATATCTTCTGGTTGATGCTGCAAAGCTCTCGGATTATTCTATGGATTTAGTTTATTTGAGCCTTTCAGGCACAATGATTTCCAAGGTGATAATTGGCGTTGTTGTTGTGATTCTTAACTACTTTTTCTCCAAGATGTTTATTTTCAGAAAAAAAGAAAAAGGATAAAATTAATAAAACGCTGAAGGGGATACAATGAAAAGGAAAATAACATATTCAGTTTTTGCTGTTGTTGGAATAATGATGACTGTTTATCTCACTTGTGATGTGTTTTCTTTGTGGGATTCAAGAATTCTTAAGTTTATTACAAGTGCAGTTGTCACTGCTTTCGGACTTATATTTATCCGAAAAGAAGAAAGCCGCTTTGTGTGCATCGCTTTGATTTTCACGCTGACAGCGGATGTTTTCTTTGTACTTATGAACAAGTTCATTTTCGGTGTTGCGGTGTTTATTCTTGTTCAGCTTGCATATGCGGCACACTTCAGTTATTTAAGCGGAAAAGCCCTTTGGAAAGAGATTCTGAAGCGCATTTTGCCGGGTCTTGCAGGTGGCGTTATAGTCCTTGCTCTCGGTGCTCAGGTCAAGCTTGCAGTAACGGTTCTTTATGCGTGTTCAATTGCTGTTAACTTTGCTCACGCAATTGAACTTTACATTCAAAAGCGCAGCAAAGCACAGCTCATTCTACTTCTTGGATTCATTCTTCTGGCTGTGGGTGATGTGTGTGTAGGTCTTCGCAATTTGTCCTCTGACTTTGTAACGGCAGGCTTTGCAAAGGTGTGTTACTTTATTACCTGGCTTTCATACCCTCCAAGTCAGCTGCTTATTCTGGCAAGTACGGGTGTTTTGCCGATGAAAAAAGAAAAACAGGATTAAAAAGTTTAAACGGCAGATAAAACTGCCGTTTTTCTATTGCTCATTTCTTTTCTTTGTGCTATAATATATTGATTATTATAGTGAGGTAGTATGCCATGATTATACTTGGTATTGACCCCGGTTATGCAATTGTGGGCTTCGGAGTGCTTGAATATAAAAATAACCACTTTTCTGTTATAGATTACGGAGCTATCACAACCGATGCCGGAACACCCTTTAACAGACGTCTTGAATATATTTATGACGAAATGACAGAGCTTTTCGAAAAGTACCATCCCGATGCTATGGCTATCGAAAAACTCTTCTATAACAACAACGCAAAAACTGTAATTGATGTAAGCCAGGCAAGAGGCGTTATAATGCTCGCTGCACAGAAAAACGGTGTACCTGCCTTTGAGTATACACCCCTTCAGGTAAAGCAAAGCGTTGTTGGCTACGGCAGAGCAGAGAAAAAGCAGGTTCAGGAAATGATCAAACGAATCCTTTTTCTCGAAAAAGTACCGAAGCCCGACGATACCGCCGATGCTCTTGCAATGGCAATCTGCCACGGCCACTCATCAGGCTCAATTGTGTCAGGCTTGAATTTAAGAATCAGGAACGGTATCTGATTCAAAGTTAAAAGTTGAAAGTTAAAATGAAACCCTTCCACCGCTAAAGCGGTCCCCCTTTTCCTCCGGAAACGGGCACCCTTTTGTCACTTCGTGACATTTCCCCTAACAGGGGAATTACCTTTCAGGGACGGCAAGGTAAGGTTTTATGATTGTAACACTTAGCTCCGATTATATTATTTGCATTTTCGAAAGGAATTTGAGAAATGTTCTACAGTTTAACAGGCAAAGTTCTCCACACAGGACTTTCTTATATAGTAATTGAATGTGGCGGTGTGGGCTTTAAGGTTCAGACCTCCAACAACACACTTTTTGATATTTCAGGTGAAAAGATAGCAACGGTTTACACTCACCTTAATGTCCGTGAGGACGCTCTCGATTTGTTCGGTTTTTCAACGGAAATGGAGCTCGAATGGTTCAGAATGCTCATTTCCGTAAACGGTGTAGGTCCGAAGGCGGCTCTTGCAATTCTCTCTCAGCTTCCAACGGATAAGCTCGCTCTTGCAATTACTGCAGGTGATGCAAAAGCAATTACAAAAGCACCCGGTGTAGGGCCTAAAATTGCACACAGAATTATACTTGACCTCAAAGATAAGGTAGGCAAGAGCTTTTCAGGCTCAGCTGTCTTCAGCGATGAGGATGTTGCAGTTGCAAAGGCAACAAGCAGCTCGAATATGAGCGAAGCAATTGCCGCTCTGACAATGCTTGGCTACAGTCAGTCCGATGCTGCCTCAGCTGTAAGCAAAATTGACCCTGAGCTGAGAACTGAGGATATTATCCGTCAGGCTCTTAAGCTGATGTCTTAAATTCCCATTTAATCTGAAAGGATGATTGAAAATGGATTTTGAAGAAAGAATGATTTCTCCCGACCTTACCTCTTTTGATTCGGATATTGAAACCTCTCTCAGACCTAAGGTGCTGACGGATTATATCGGTCAGGATAAGGTAAAGGAAAATCTTGAAATTTATATAAAGGCTGCTTCTTCAAGAGGTGAGGCTCTTGACCACGTTCTTCTCTACGGCCCTCCGGGTCTCGGCAAAACTACCCTTGCAGGTATTATCGCAAACGAGATGAACGTAAATCTGAGAGTGACCTCAGGTCCTGCAATTGAAAAGCAGGGTGACCTTGCGGCACTTCTCACTAACCTTAATGAGGGCGACGTGCTTTTCATTGACGAAATTCACCGCCTCAACAGAAGTGTCGAAGAAATTCTTTACCCTGCAATGGAGGATAATGCCCTTGATATCATCATCGGTAAAGGCCCCTCTGCAAGATCAATAAGACTTGATTTACCTAAGTTTACCCTTGTTGGTGCAACAACAAGAGCAGGTCAGCTTTCAGCACCGCTTCGTGACCGCTTCGGTGTAATTCTCCGCCTTGAGCTTTACACACCCGAGCAATTAGCTGAAATCGTAACGAGAAATGCAGGTATTCTCGGTATCGGTATTGAGAAGTACGGCGCACTTGAAATTGCCTCACGTTCAAGAGGTACACCGAGAATTGCAAATCGTCTGCTGAAACGTGCAAGAGACTTTGCTCAGATTATGGGCGACGGAATAATCGACGAAGAAACCGCAGATATGGCTCTGCAGAGAATGGAAATTGACCATATCGGTCTTGACTCAATTGACAGACGCCTTCTTCTCACAATGATCAATTCCTACGGTGGCGGACCTGTGGGGCTTGAAACAATCGCTGCAGCAATAGGTGAGGAGGCAGTTACAATTGAGGACTGCTACGAGCCTTACCTTATGCAGATAGGCTACCTCGGAAGAACACCACGAGGCAGAGTTGTAACAGCCCTCGGCTATGAGCATTTCAATATGACAATGCCGCAGAAACAGTAAAGGAAAACTTGCTATGAGATATACAAAAAACTGGAAAGATTATGAGCTTATTGACTGCTCAGACGGTGAAAGACTTGAAAGATGGGGAGATATTATCCTTGTTCGTCCTGACCCACAGGTTATATGGAAAACCCCGAAAACGAATCCTCTTTGGAAAAAAGCGAACGCTTACTACAGCCGTTCAAAAACCGGTGGCGGACATTGGGACGTAAGAAGTAAAATGCCCGATTTCTGGAGCATTAACTACGGTGACCTGAAGTTCAACATCAAAACAATGGGCTTCAAGCATACGGGACTTTTTCCTGAGCAGGCAGTAAACTGGGATTACACCAGAGAGATTATAAAAAATGCAAACCGTCCCGTAAAGGTACTTAACCTTTTCGCTTATACAGGCGGTGCAACTATAGCTTGCCTCTCTGAAAACGCCCACGTAGTACACGTTGACGCTTCAAAGGGTATGACAGCCTGGGCAAAGGAAAATGCCGTTACCTCCGAGCTTTCCGACAGAAGTGTAAGATGGATTGTTGACGATTGCATCAAGTTTGTTCAGCGCGAAATCAGACGTGGCAACAAATATGACATTATCATCATGGACCCGCCTTCATACGGAAGAGGTCCCGGCGGTGAAGTCTGGAAGCTTGAGGATGAGGTTTATAACTTTGTTGAGCTTTGCAGTGAGCTTCTTTATGAGGATTCACTCATGATGCTCATAAATTCATACACAACAGGCCTTTCTTCATCGGTTATGGAATATATTTTAGGTGCTGTTGTGAAAAAGAAATTCGGCGGAAAGGTAACCTCCTCCGAAATCGGTCTGCCCGTAACTGATACGGGAATGGTGCTGCCTTGCGGAGCTTCTGCTTTCTGGCAGAAATAAATCTAAAATGCACAATGCAAAATGCAAAGTGCAGAATTGACTGACGAAAAGGTAAAATAACCGTAGGGACACAGCGTGATGTGTCCACCAAAGTTGATTTACAAATCCAGTGGGTAGAGTTTATCCAATTTGGATATATAAAGGCGGATAAAATCAACCTGTTAACTTTATTATCCTGAACAAATTCCGCAGATGCTTACTTCCTGTTTGTGCAGGGTCTGCCTGCAACCTTAATTTTGCATTTTGCACTTAGCATTTTGCATTTAAAAGAGATGATTTTATGAATTTTATTGAATTTCAGAATGTAACTTTCGGTTATTCCGATGACAGCGAAACTCAGAAAATTGAGGAAAACGTCATCGAGAATATGAATTTGAAAATAGAAAAAGGCGACTTTGTTGCTGTTTTGGGTCATAACGGCTGCGGAAAGTCAACCCTTGCAAAGCTCTGCAACGCAATTGTTGTGCCTCAGTCGGGAAAGGTGCTTGTTGACGGAATTGATACTGCCGACGAGGAAAAGCTCTACGATATACGCCGTAAGGTGGGTATGGTTTTTCAGAATCCCGACAATCAGATTGTTGCCACCATCGTTGAGGATGACGTTGCTTTCGGTCCTGAAAACTTAGGCATCGACCCTAAGGAAATCAGAGTGAGAGTAGACGAAGCACTTAAAAGTGTGGGTATGTACGACTTCCGCAACTTTGAACCTCATAAACTTTCAGGCGGACAGAAGCAGAGAGTTGCAATTGCAGGAATTATTGCAATGAAGCCTCAGTGCATCGTCTTTGACGAGCCGACTGCCATGCTTGACCCGAGAGGCAGAAAAGAGGTTATGAAAACTGCAAAAATGCTCAATGAAGAATACGGAATCACCGTAATTTTCATAACCCACTATATGGATGAAGCAGTTAAAGCAAACAGAGTTATTGTTATGGATGAGGGCAGAATTATCCTTGACGGCACGCCGAAAGAGGTTTTCGTCAATGTGGATACTCTCAAAAAAGCTCAGCTTGACGTACCTGAGGCTACGGAGCTTACTCATCTGCTTATTAAAGACGGAATCAACTTAAATAAAGATATACTTGATATTGACGAGCTTTTCGATGCAATTGTCAGTATTATGGAGGCAAAAAATTGAGCAACATTATTCTCTCTACGAAAAATCTGAATTATCTTTACTCAAAAGGCACTTCCTCTCAGATTCACGCAATCAGAGATATTAATGTGCAGATTGAAAAAGGTGAGCTTGTGGGCATAATCGGTCACACAGGCTCAGGTAAAAGCACCCTGATTCAGCATTTCAACGGACTTTTAAAGGGCACAAGCGGTGTTGTTGAGCTTGAGGGAAAAGACATCTGGGCAGATAAAAGCAAAATAAGAAACGTGCGTTTCAGAGTAGGTGTCTGCTTTCAGTATCCCGAATATCAGCTTTTTGAGGAAACCGTTTATAAAGATATAGCCTTCGGACCTAAGAATATGAAGCTCTCTGATGAAGAAATTGACAGACGTGTGAGAGAATCGCTTCGTTTTGTAGGCCTTGATGAAAGCTATATGGAAAAGTCCCCCTTTGACCTTTCAGGCGGTGAAAAAAGACGTGTTGCAATTGCGGGTGTAATGGCAATGAAGCCGGAGGTGCTTATTCTTGATGAGCCCTCTGCAGGTCTTGACCCCAAGGGCAGAGAAACGATTCTTCAGATGATAATGGCCTACCGCAAGACTACAGGCAGCACCGTCCTTGTTGTATCTCACAGTATGGAGGACATTTCAAAAATCTCCTCCAAGGTGCTTGTAATGAACGAATCACATCTTGCTTATTATGATACGGTTGACGGTGTGTTCTCACACGCAGAAAGCCTTAAAAATATGGGCCTCAACATTCCTCAGCTGACAGAGCTTTTCCTTAAGCTTAAGGAAAAAGGCTACGATGTAAGCACAGATATTTACACAATGGAAAAGGCGAAAGATGAGCTTTTGGTTCTTCTGAAAGGAGGGGACAAAAATGCTCAGTGATATTACTATCGGTCAATATTATAAAGGCGATTCTCTTGTGCATAAAATGGACGCAAGAGCAAAGATAATCTTCACCGTGCTTTTCGTTGTGATGATTTTTCTTTGCAAAAACTTTCTTTCACTTGCTCTCGTGGGACTTTTTGTTCTTCTTTCAATGATTTTATGCGGTGTACCCTTCAAGGTGTTTTTTAAAAGCCTTAAGCCTATTGTCCCCGTTGTAATTTTTACGGCAATACTCAACATCTTCTATGTAAGCGGCGGAAGCTGGGAAATTCCCTTATTCTTAGGATTGAAGATTACGGAAAAGGGTGTTTCAACGGCAATTTTTATGGCGGTGCGAATTGTTTTTCTTATAATCGCTTCTTCAATTCTCACTTATACCACCGTACCCACAATGCTTACAGATGCAATTGAAAAGCTTCTTTCACCCCTCAAGATTTTCAAAATTCCCGTGCATACCCTGGCAATGATGATGACTCTTGCTCTGAGATTCATTCCCACACTCATTGAAGAAATTGAAAAAATCACAAATGCACAAAAGGCAAGAGGAGCAGACTTTGAAAGCGGAAAATTTATGGACAGAGTAAAAGCCGTTGTGCCTATACTCATTCCTCTTTTCGTTTCTTCTTTCAGAAGAGCCTATGAGCTTTCCTTCGCTATGAGCTGCCGATGCTATACCGGTGGTGAGGGCAGAACAAGAATGAAGCAGATGAAGCTTCATTTAAGAGACGGTGCAGGTCTTCTTTTCTTCGCACTCGGTATTACGGGCGTTGTGCTTATAAATAATTATTTCGGTGCGGTAATCTGATATGGAAAGAAATCTTAAACTGATTCTCCGTTATGACGGCTCAACCTTTCACGGCTGGCAGATGCAGGATAACGCAATAACTGTTCAAGAGTGTGTAAGTGAAGCCATAGAGCGGATACTTTCAAAAAAAGTTACAATATACGGCTGCAGCAGAACAGACAGCGGTGTTCACGCAAACACCTTCTGCTGCAACTTTAAAACCCACACAGATAAAGACTGTGAAGCCATAAGAAAAGGAATCGATGCGGTTCTTCCGCAGAGTATAGCAGTTCTCGGTTGTGAAGATGTTCCGTTGGACTTCAATGCACGCTTCAGCTGCAAGGGTAAGGAATACATCTATAAAATCTGGAACAGTAATGTGAAAAATCCGTTTCTGACAAATTATGCTCTCCATTATCCTTACTACCTCGATGCAGAAATGCTTGACAAAGAGGTTAAATCTTTCATTGGCACTCACGATTTTTCAGCCTTTTGTGCTGCAGGTGCAACAACTCTTTCAAACGTGAGAACAGTTACAGACTGCTCTGTTAAAAGAGAGGGTGACCTCATTACCTTTTCTGTAACGGGTGACGGTTTCCTTTACAATATGGTGCGTATTATGGTGGGCACTGCAATTTATATCGGCAGAGGCAAAATTCCGAAAGGCTCAATCCCTGATATTATAAAGTCAAAGGACAGAACAAAGGCGGGAATTACCGCAAAGCCCCACGGACTTTATCTCAACAAGGTTTATTATGATGACGATTTTTACGGGAAAGGTGATGAGAATGAAAAAGAAACTGCAGAAACTTAAGGTTAAATTAAGTCAAAGGAATATGATAGTAATTGTAGCGGTGTCGGCGGTTATTATTGTGGCTCTCGGAGTTTTCGGATTTCTCAGATCTGATTTCCATAACGCTTATTCCGACGGTGAAAACGGTTCGGAAAGTCTCTTTTCATCAATCGTTTCCTCTGACGGAAAGGGTGTCACCTTTACGGGTAATGATATTATCACCGTGAAAAGCTTTTCCGGCAGAATGTTTGTGCTTACGGAAAAGCTTCTCGCTTCAGTTGACAGTGACGGTGAAATAAAATACACAAAGGTGCATAACTACAAAAATCCTGCAATTGAAGTCAGCGACAAATACGGAATTCTCTTCAACAGAAACTCTCACGAATATATGATTTTCACCACGAAGGGTATTATCAATGAGGGCGCATCAGATGAGGAAAACGACATAATTGCCGCCGCAATAAACGGTGACGGAACCTTTGCACTTTCAACGAAAAGCGATTCCTCAGCTTCAAAGGTATATCTTCACACAAAAAAAGGTGAAAAGAAATATATCTGGGCTTGCGGTGAGGAATACGCAGTAACTATGGACATTCATTCGTCCTCGAAAAAAATTGCCGTGGGAGCAATCGGAGCAAGTGGGGGAGAAATCCTTTCCAAAAGCTATCTGCTTGACATTTACTCCGATAAGGCACAGTGTGATTTTTCCCTTGAGGGTGAGGGTATAACTGACATAAAGTACACAGGCAAAAACATAATTTCTCTTTTTACGGGAAAGAGAGTGCTTTATGACATAAAAGCTGCAAAGGGTGCACCGCAGAAATCGGAATTCACATCTTCGGCAGTTTCAACCTACACAGACGGCAGCGGCAACACTGCAGTAATTTCAGACGGAATAGGCGGCTTTGACAAAACCTCGCTGACTCTTTACACAAGCAAAAATCAGGTCAAGTATACTATGGAGCTTGACGGAAAGCCGGGCGACGTTGTGCTTAAAGGTAAATCTGCTTTCGTTTTGTGCGGAAATGTGGTGTATGAAACTGCAAAAGGAAAACTCAGAAACACAAGTACACTTGATTTCACTGCAGAGGGGCTTGTGGTTTCAGGAGGAAAGATTTTTGCTTATTCTTCAGGTTTTCTTAAAGAAGTAGAATAAAGCACTATTGAGAAATGATTTCAGTTGTGCTATAATAATCAATAACTTTTAAAGGAGGGATCATATGCCGTATATTATCGACATAATCTTTATACTTATCTTCGGTGTTGTAATAATCACCTCGGTGAAAAAAGGTTTTATTGTCAGCCTTTTTGAGCTGGTGGGTACTATAGCTTCATTCGTTGCTGCAAGAAGTTTCTCTGATTCTCTGGCTGCTCCCGTGTTTCAGAAATTCGTAGAGCCGGGTGCAGAAAAGCTTCTTTCTCAGAATCTCGGTGAGGTTGCAACAACGGATTACGGAACGCAGATTGAAGAGGCGATAAACTCAATTCCCGATGCCTTTGCTTCAATCTTAAATCTTATGGGAATATCCAAAGAGGCTCTTATTGAAAAAGTGTCCTCAAGTGACTTTGCTTCGGGCAGTCTCCTCGAATCTCTTATGGAAAGTGTGGTAACACCTGTAGGTACAGCAGTAGTTCAGTTCATACTCTTTGCTGTCCTTGTGGCACTTATCACTCTTGTACTGAGAGTGGTTGTGAGACTTCTTGATAAAATAATCAAAAAAATCCCCGCAATAAAACAGATGAACTCAGCTCTCGGCGGAGTTGTGGGTGCAGTAAGAGGACTTCTTATTGTGGTTATACTTTCACTTTTACTAGCCGTAGCTGCAGGCTTTATCAACAGTCCTGGATTCATTTCAGCAGTTGAAGGCTCATTTGTGGTTGGCACAGTGCAGAATCTGTTTACAACATTCAGCGGAATTACAATATAAAAGAGAGGTAAAAAACAATGAAAGATTTATTTAAAGGCTGTTGGACAATTCCCAACTTATTATCATTCATAAGAATTCTTCTTATCCCCGTATTCGCATATCTTTACTACAACGATATGAAAATCGAAGCAGTTGCAGTTCTTGCTGCTTCAGGTCTTTCCGATATGTTCGACGGTAAAATTGCAAGACGCTTCAACCAGATCAGTGCTCTCGGAAAAATCCTTGACCCTGTTGCTGATAAGCTTACACAGATCACAATTGCAGTTATGCTCTTCCTTGATTTCAAGGGTGCAGAAAACAAGATGATCAACGCTTTCGGTTGGGTATTCCTTGTATTCCTTATCAAGGAAGCAATTATGATTATCGGTGGTCTTGTTATGCTTCTTATGAACATCCGTCCCGGTGCTGCTGAAATCTACGGCAAGGTAGCAACAACTGTTTTCTATGTAGGTATGACCCTTATTATTGCAATCGGCCCCGAGGTCGGCGCACTCAACCAGCTTTTAGGCTTTGAAATGCCCGCAATTCTTACAGGTATCATCGTTGTAATCAGTGCAATTATGACCCTCGTTGCTTTCGCAAGCTATATGCCCGAAACCTTCAGACAGTTCAAGGAGCATTTTGACGAGAAAAAGGCTCAGAAAGCAAGCAAATAATTTTAAGTTAAACTATTTTTTAGCAAATTCAACCCAAGGAGTAAAGAATGAAAAGAGTTACATGCAGCAGATGTAAACAGCGCCCTGCAGTTATCTTTATTTCAAAGATAATTGACGGAAAAACCGTTCCTGAAGGGCTTTGTATGAAATGCGCAATGGAAATGAATATAGGCCCCATAAAGCAGATGATGGAAAGCATGGGAATTACTGAAGAGGACGTTGATTCAATCAGCGAACAGTTTTCAAGTATGTTCCCTGAGTCAGACGAAGAGGGCGGCTTTGAAAGCGGCGGTTCACCCACAATGCCCTTTCTTCAGGGACTTTTCGGTGATCTGCAGAACTCTCTCAGCGTAAAAAATGAGAGTGAAAATAAGCCTGCTTCCACATCTTCTATAAATCAGCAGCCCCCTAAAAATGAGGGCAGACGCAAAAAGAAAGACGAAAAGAAACGCAAGTTTCTTACACAGTACTGCACCGACCTTACAGAAAAGGCAAAGACAGGAAAGCTTGACAACATTATAGGTAGAGATAAGGAGCTTGAAAGAGTTGTGCAGATTCTCTGCAGACGTTCAAAGAACAATCCTTGTCTTATCGGTGAGCCTGGTGTAGGTAAAACCGCAATTGCAGAAGCACTCGCTTTAAGAATAGCAAGCGGAAATGTTCCTGCGAAGCTCGCTGACAAGGAAATTCACCTTCTTGACCTTACTGCTCTCGTTGCAGGTACGCAGTTCAGAGGTCAGTTTGAAAGCAGAATCAAGAATCTTGTTGATGAGGTCAAGTATAACGGAAACATTATCCTCTTTATCGACGAGGTGCATAACCTTGTAGGTACAGGTGATGCAGAAGGCTCAATGAATGCTGCAAATATTCTTAAGCCTGCACTTTCAAGAGGTGAGATTCAGGTAGTTGGTGCAACAACCTTTACCGAATACAGAAAGAACATTGAAAAGGACGCTGCCCTTGAAAGACGTTTTCAGCCCGTAAAAATTGAAGAGCCTTCAATCGCTGACGCAACAGAAATTCTTATCGGTATCAAGAAGTACTACGAAAACTATCACCGTGTAAGAATCAGCGACGAGCTTGTTAAAAAGGCAGTTATTCTTTCAGAAAGATACATTACAGACCGTTTCCTTCCCGATAAGGCGATTGATCTTCTTGATGAGGCTTGCACTTGTGCAAACCTTCGTAACAAGGCAATTTCTGACCTTGAAATTGCAGAGAAGAAGATCACAGAGCTTAAAGAGGACGAGGAAGACCTGATGAACACTCAGCAGGATCCCGACTATGAGGCAATTGCAAAGGTCAAAAGCGAAATCGTAAAGTACGAAACCGATATGGAAAGCCTTACAGAAAAGGCAAACGACAACGAAGTTACTGAGGTTGACATCGCTAAGGTTATTGAGCTTTGGACAGGCGTACCTTCAAGCAAGATTATCGAAAGTGACCTTAAAAAGCTTGCAGGTCTTGAAGATACCCTTAAGAAAAAGGTTATCGGTCAGGATGAAGCAATCAAGGTTATTGCTGCCGCAATCAAGCGTAACCGTGTGCAGATAAGTCCCAGAAGACGACCTGCTTCATTTATCTTTGTAGGTCCCACAGGCGTTGGTAAAACCGAGCTTGTAAAGCAGATTTCTGCTGAGCTTTTCTCAACTCCCGAAACACTTATCAGACTTGATATGTCCGAGTTTATGGAAAAGCACAGTGTTTCAAGAATTATCGGTTCACCTCCGGGATATGTCGGCTACGATGAGGCCGGTCAGCTTACTGAAAAGGTAAGAAGAAAGCCCTACAGCGTAATTCTTTTTGACGAAATTGAAAAAGCTCACCCCGACGTTATGAATATTCTGCTTCAGATTCTTGATGAAGGCAGAATCACAGATGCTCAGGGCAGAACGGTCAACTTTGAAAACACCGTTATCGTTATGACCTCAAATGCAGGCAGTGAACGCAAGGGTGGAGCAATCGGCTTCGGAAAGGAAAAGGGTGACGCAACAAGAGAAAAGGTTATGAAAGCCCTTTCCGATTTCCTCAGACCCGAATTTATCGGCAGAGTTGATGAGGTTGCAGTGTTCAACAGCCTTACAAATGAAGACTATGTGAAAATTGCAGACCTGCTTTTAAGTGAGCTTGCAGAATCTCTTCATGAGAAATTAATTGACTTCAAGTGGACTGAAGAAGTCAAGAGATACCTTGCTGATAAGGCAGAAGGTGGCTCAAGAGGTGCGAGAGACCTTCGTAACCTCATCAGAAAAGAGATTGAAGACGAAATCGCTAACATCATTATTGATAACGCGGACTCCGTTGTAACGGCAATTGCAGCCGAAATAAAGGAAGAAAAGCTTACTCTTTCTCATATATAATAATTAAAAGCCGGAACGGTATTAGTGCTGTTCCGGCTTCTTAATATTTTTTTATTGAATTATTTTTTGTTGTATGATAAAGTAATAGCGAATTAATGTTTGTAAAAGGAGTAATATTATGTTCAAAAATTCAAGAAAGCTTTTATCTGTAATTTTAGCAGTAATGCTTGCTCTCAGTGCCTTTGCGCCTATGACTTTAGCCGCAGAAGAGGAAAAATATCCCGTTATATACATAAGCGGATACGGATATAGTCTTTATAAAGAAAAAGGCAACGTTAATTCACAGGTAATTTATCCCACCGGTGCAGATGTAGGTGCTATCGTCAAAGAAGCAATTGCACCTTGCCTTAAAGAACTGGCAATTGCTATAGCTACAGATGACTATGATAAGTACTGTGATGAGCTTTATAACTCAATTCATCCTATCTATGAAGATCTCGTTCTTGCTCCGGACGGAATGCCAAAGGACGGTTCAGGCTGCGGCGACAATCCTGACAGCATCAGTCTCAGCTATAAACGATTCAGTAACGGCGAAGACGGCTTCCCTTATGACTGGCGACTTTCACCTGAATATTCTGCAGCTGAGCTTGATAAGTTTGTTGACACAATGCTCAGAAAAACAGGCGCATCAAAGGTTAAAATCGTAGGTCGCTGCCTTGGCGGTAACATTCTTTCCGCTTACCTTCAGAACTATAGTGAAAACGCAAAGGCAAAGGTTGACGAAGCTGTGCTTTTCATTCCCTCAACAGATGGTATTCAGCTTTTCGGCTCACTTTTTGCGGGAAAGATTGATATTGTTCCTGAAAGACTCGACGAATATGTTGAAGAGCTTATGAAATATGAAGCTATTGTTGATGACCCTGCAGTAGCTGAATTCCTTCAGGTTTTGGTTTCAATTTTTGAACAGGTAAAGATGCTTGATCTTGCAGAGGGTGCATTTGAAAAGCTCTTAGAAAAAATCGGCAGCAATCTTATTCCGAGAATTATCAGAAGAAGCTACGGTTCATTCCCCTCATTCTGGGCAATGGTTCCTGCTAAAGACCTTGAAGAAGCACTTGACTTTGTATACAACACACCCGAACTCAAAGAGGAATATGCGGGAACAATTGCAAAGGCACGTTCCTTCCGTGATAACGTTCAGCTCAATTCAAGAAGCACTCTGCAGACACTCAGTAAAGATATTGATATTAATGTGATTTCAAAGTACAATATTCCTCTTATGCCCATTTTTGAAGAAAGCTACAAAAACAGCGACGGCACGGCAGAAACGGTGTTTACCTCCTTTGGTGCAACTGTAGCTGATTTTGGAAAGACTCTTTCGACTGATTACATTGCTTCAATGCCCGAAGCAAACAAGAAGTATCTTTCACCTGATGAACAGATTGATGCTTCCACCTGTGCTCTTCCCGATAAAACATGGTTTATCAAGAACAGCTATCACGACCACTTCCCCGCAAGTATTGACAGACTTATTGAAACCATTTTTGTAACTGATATGGATGTGTTCTCAAATGCGGAGTATCCTCAGTTCCTTGAAGATACAGGTGCAGACAAGCTCTCTCCTGTTAAAGGCAAAGACCCCGTAAAGCCTGACGATAACTCAGCTGTCGGCTGGTTTGAAACTCTCAAAAGATTCATCCTCAGTATTATTGCTCTTTTAGGAAATCTCTTTAAAGGTAAATAATTTAAATCTCATAAAAAATCGTCGGTAAGTTGTATTCTTGTCGACGATTTCTGTTTATCAGAAATAATAAACAGAAAACTTGTTTCAAAATTATTCATAATTATGTGGTAAAATTGTCATATTTATTAAAATGAGGAGTGTGTATATTGAAAAAAGCATTATGTTTACTGCTTTCACTGGTGATGGTTTTCAGCATGACAGGTGTTGCTTTTGCAGAGAAAACAGATAAAAATGAAAACCCCATTATTATCATTCCCGGCTTTATGCAGACAACCTTGCTGTCGGAGAATGAAAAGGGTGAAGCCGAAAAAGTTTGGCTTCCCGATTTTTTCGAAAAGCTTGATATTATCGGAAAAAGTCTGCCTGAAATCCTTCTGTCGTTTGTGAGCGCTATGGCAGATAAACCTGAAAAGCTCGGTACAGAGCTTATGGAGCTTATAAATGACCTTGCACCCAAAATGGTATGTAACCCCGACGGCACAAGTGTACACCCTGTATTTCATCTGGAAAATGACCCTGCAAAAAGAAATATGGCTTTCATAAAAGGTGAAAAAGAAAAGCCTGGTATGCTTGCTTATTACACCTTCGCAAACTACATCTGTGAAAAGGGTTATGCCGATGCAGACAACGTTTTTATTTTCGAATATGACGGACGAATGGATGCACTTTTTCTTGCGGAAAATCTCCGTGATTTCATAAAAGACGTCAAAGCCTATACAGGCAAAGATAAGGTGAGACTTTTCGGTGTAAGCTACGGCGGACAGATTGCCGAAACCTATCTCCATTTCTATATGAATGACAACGATGTGGAAAAAGCTGTGTTCAATGTCCCTTCCTTTGGCGGAACAAATTTCGGACACCGTATTCTGAACGGGAGTGTAGAATTTGCTCTTGATGATGTAATGGATATAATAGAGAGCATCACGGGCAGTGATACGGAATTTAACCGCATTTTAAAGGATGTTGACCCTGAGTTCTTCAGCCGTACCCTTAACGGAATTACGGAAGGAATCAGAGCGTTTGCAAAATACTGGGGTTCTGTTTATTCACTTACTTCTGTTGAATATTATGATGAACTTAAAAATCAGTTCCTTGACGAAAAAGAAAGTGCTGAGATAATCAGAAGAAATGACATTATTCACTACGAGGTTATGCCAAAGGTAGGGGAGACTCTCAGAAAATGTATAGACGAGGGAATCTATATTGCCGTTCACGCCGCAAGCGGATTGCAGCTTGCTTTAGGCGGTGAAGAAAACAGTGACCTTCTTCTCTCTGTAAAAGATGTGACAGGTGCAACAACTACACTTTTCGGTGAAAGATACAAAGACGGCTACAAGGGTGCAGGTACAGCCTGCAGCGACAAAAGCCATAACCATATTTCACCGTCGGGAGAGGTGGATGCTTCAACGGCATATCTTCCCGAAAACACCTGGTTCGTAGACGGTCAGCACCACGCAATGTTCCAGTATGAAAACTACGGACTTAACCTTGCTGCAAAAACCCTTTGTACTGATGAGCTTAAGGATGTACATTCAGATCCCGATTATCCTCAGTTCAGAGTTTCCGATAATCCCCACAGAGGTGTTTATGCTGAGTTTGACAACAGCACCTCTGGCTTCATAAGTGAAAAAGACGGTGCATTCATAATTGAAAACACCTATAAGAATAATAAAATCAGGATACTTTCCGTAACTGTAAAAGGTGCAGATGTCAGCTTTGACTTGCCCTTTAAGAGAACTCTTTCACCGGGTGAAAAGCTGAAAGTCGGCTTCGACGGAGATTTTACAAAGGCTGCTTCATCGAAAGCTTCTGTAAAAGTAAAGTATGTAAAGCTGGATAACATAAGCCACATCACTGACCGCAAGTTTGATTTTACAGTTCTTAAAGAGTATGAAAATGACATCGATAACCTTACAGTGAAAAATGAGCTTTACTGCGGAGATAGCTCGGGTATGCCCGTGCTGAAGAGAGCTGCGGTTACGCTGATAAATATTCTTGACATAATCTTTGTGTTGATTGATTTTATAGGAAGCGATGCCTTCAGATATCTTCTTTGACAAATTATGACAATCGTGTTATACTCAAGGTTGAAAAAAATTCAGGAGGGTTTAATATGAACAGAAAAATCAAAAAAATCACATCGTTATTATTAACACTTCTTCTTGTCTTCACTGCACTTACACCTCTTGCAGCTGCAGCAGAAACGGAAGGTGAAAAGATTCCTGTAATTTATGTCGGCGGATACGGCGGAATACTTTATAAGGATAAGGGTGACCCGAAGTCGAAGCAGATTTATCCTCTTGATATTGACCTTGAAGCAACCGTAAAAGAGGCTGCCAAGCCTTTCCTTACAGAGCTTGCTAACGGCTTTATAACCGGTAATTGGGATAAATACTGTGACGAAATTTATAACACGGTAGCACCACTTTTTGAAGAGCTTGTTCTTGCTCCTGACGGAACACCGAAGGATAATTCGGGCAGAGGAGGGGAGATTAACGGAAAGAGCCTTCTTTACCACAGATTCAGCGGCGGTGAGGCTTATCTTCCTTACGACTGGAGAGTTTCTGTTGAAACATCGGCAGAGATGTTGGGTGAGCTTGTTGACGACGTTATTGCAAAGAACGGCGTTAAAAAAGTAAACATTATTGCACGTTGCCTTGCAGGTAATGTTCTTTCTGCTTATCTTCAGAACGATCCCACAGCTTCAGAAAAGATAAACAAAGCAATTTTCTTCATTCCCTCAACCGAAGGTGCAGCATTAATCGGTTCAATCTTCTCGGGAAAAATCGAGCTTAAGGCTGAAAGTATTGACAGCTATGCAGAAGAAATTCTTAAGTATAAAGAAGTTATTGATGACCCGGCAGTTTCAGAGTTTCTTACAGTAATGCTTTCCATTTTTGAGCAGGCAAAGCTTCTTGGTAAGGGTATGGATTTCCTTCAGGACGGTCTTGAAAATATTAAGGATAACATCATTCCGAGACTTGTAAGAGCCACCTACGGTTCATTCCCGTCTTTCTGGGCGATGGTGCCTCATGAGTATTTTGAAGATGCACTCGAATTCATATACAGCACTCCCGAACTGAAAGAGGAATACAAAGGCACAATCGAAAAAGCAAGAAGCTACCACGACAATATTCAGATTAAGTCAAGAGAAGACCTTATAGCACTCAGCGATAAAATCGACATAAGCGTTATTTCAAAATATAACCTGCCCCTTCCTCCTCTTTTTGCAGACTGCAATATAATGAGTGACGGCATTGCTGAAACTGAGCGTACTTCCTTCGGCGCAACTGCAGCTGATTACGGAAAAACACTTTCCGCTTCTTATATTGCATCAATGAGTGAAGAGAACAAAAAGTTCCTTTCACCCGATGAAAAAATTGACGCTTCAACCTGCCTTTTCCCTGAAAAGACATGGTTTATCAAGAACAGCTATCACGACCATTTTCCTGACAGTATAGACGTACTTCTTGAAACTATTTTAACAAGTAAGGAAATGACTGTATTTACAAACGAAACCTATCCTCAGTATCTTGATGCTGAAGTTGAAGGAAAAACACTTACCCCTGTAAAAGTGAAGGATTTTGAAAAACCGTCACTTGATTCAAATGCAGGCAAATTCAATCTTCTCTTCAGATTTATCACGGTTATTCTTGAGTTCTTCAAGAGACTTTTTGCAAAGGTATAAATTAAGTAAAATCCCTTCCGTGAAAACGAAAGGGATTTCAGCTTGTCGAAAAAGTAGTTTTCGACAAGCTGGCAGACTGCCGAGAAATGTACAAGATGACCTTTTCTTTGTCCCGAAGGCGTACAAAGGTACTCCGAGTGGGCAAAAAAAGGTCAAAACAATACTAAAATCGCACAAGG
>JAFWZS010000003.1 GCA_017522205.1 Clostridia bacterium | reverse complement strand
GATCATACAAGAGTCCTGTTATGGGAACGCATCTATCTTGAAGAAGGACCTGAAGGCTTGTACATTGAACGCAGAGGAAGAAAAAACACAGGTCGTCCAAGAAAACTTCCAAAAGAAGTTGAAGAAGATTTATTAGCGGAAGTACAACGATTAAGAGCGGAGAATGCATACTTAAAAAAATTGAATGCCTTGGTTGCCGAGAGGGTACGGCAAGAGAAAAAGCGAAAGTAATTTGGGAACTGAGGCATGAATTTAAAATATCATTATTGATAGAAATAGCCGGAATCCCTCGAAGCACGTATTACTACTATGTTAAGCACAGAAATGATGAAGACAAATACTTTGAAATTAAAGAAGAAATATCAAGCATTTACACAGAAAACAAAGGAAGATATGGTTATCGAAGAATAACCAAAGAGCTCCACAACAGAGGTTTTGTAATTAACCACAAGACCGTACAAAAGCTAATGAAACAGCTTAATTTAGTATGTAAGGTTAGAATGAAAAAATACAAGTCATACAAGGGTGAGGTTGGTAAAGTTGCACCTAACTTGCTTGAAAGAGATTTCGTTGCTTCTAAACCGAACGAAAAGTGGGTTACTGATGTAACAGAATTCAGTGTATTTGATTGTAAAATTTATCTTTCTCCTATTCTTGATTTGTATAGCGGAGATATTGTGTCCTACACAATATCTGAACATCCAAAATTAAGCATGGTAACAGAAATGCTTGACATAGCATTTGAAAAGATACCTGATAATACAAACATTATTCTTCACTCAGACCAAGGATGGCATTACCAACACAAACGTTATCAGAAGATGTTAGTTGATAAAGGTATACATCAAAGTATGAGTCGCAAAGGGAACTGTTTGGATAATGCAGTAATTGAAAACTTCTTTGGTTTGTTAAAAACAGAACTTCTTTACTTACAAGAATTTGATTCAATACAACATTTTCGAGCTGAACTAGAAGAATATCTAGATTATTACAACAATCGCAGAATCAAGTTAAAATTAAATGGCTTGACACCTGCTATGCACAGATCTCAAGCCATTTTAGCTGCCTAATATTTAATTTGCACAAGTTTTTCTAAAAAACTTTGTCTAACTTTTGGGGGTCACTTCACAGCATTATCGGTGGCTTTTGCCTTTTCTTGCACAATTATTTCGCATTTTAAAGTGCTTCGCAGTTTCGTAAGAACTGAAAATTTCTTGTATCAAAGCCAAAAATGCAGCAAGGCTGTCGCCTTGCGAGGCTTTCCCGCAAGATACAGGGAATTTTGTTCGAGAAACAAATACTGCCTTATGTGGTGCCGGCGAAGTAACCCTTGCGTTTTGTTATTTGTTTTGTTCTTTGCTTTCTGATGTCAGTCTGTAAACCTCGCTTTCAATGAGTGCCGTTACCTCGTCAATGTCAAAGACAATACCTTTTGAAAGCAGAAAAGAAACCACATATTCCTTTTTCTGCTGACCTGTTTTGCTGCCGTAAAGCTGTTCAGCCGCTTTCACGGCAACCTCTGTCCAGTAGAGGAGCTGTTCACGTTTTTCTTCACTGAGCCTGTTTTTCAGCTGAGGAATGAGAAAGCAGGAAATCAAGGCTGAAATGAGTGTGATAATGAGTTCAAAAATAAAAGTGTAATCGGTTTTCATAGTATATTCTCCTTTTTAGTTCAAATGATTTTCAAGTGATTGAAGGCGCTTATCAAAGTGCCTCATTTTTTCTTCGGACAAGGTGTCCTGCTTTTCAAGGGCATAGGTACGGTCGATAAGCCCCGTCAGTTTTTCCACCTTTGTTTCAAGCTGGCTGAGACGGAAATTAGTCAGCTTTCCCGAGGTGACGATGCCTGCAAATGAGCCGCCGAGAGTACCCAGAAGGCTGAGTATGGCAATCAGAACGTTTTCACTCATTGTGCCACCTCACAGTAGCTTAGAGAAACCCATCCCGACGGTGTCCGCCCCCAGCCGTTTTTTACCTCATAAACAATAAACCTGAGCCCACGGACATAGCCGTCTTTTTCCTTGCCCTTTGTAAGGGTGAGAATCTTTCTTTGAGCAACGGGGGAAAGTTCGTTAAATTTCTTTCTTTCATACTTGGTGGAAGGGCCTTTCCTCACAAACAGAAGGTCACAGTTCACTCTGTAAGAGCCGGTTGGATAGTCCTCTTTTACATCCTGAAGCCTTCGGAAATCAAGACCGCCTACGCTGAGAATCTTTGTGAAGTCTGTGTCGATGAAAAAGAGATTCTCAGGCTTTTCCGCTTCACCTGTTACGGTAAGCACCCATTTGCCTTTTGAGTTTTTTACCCAGCCGTTGCCCTGCATCTTGCCCTTGCCGCCTGAGATGTGAAGATGGTTTGCCGTAGCTCCGTCTTTGCCCTCACGGCAGATTTTTTCTTTACGGCTGAATTTCTGCCCTACGGAAAGTTTTTTCAGGTCTTCGTCGTCGGGATGGGTGATGAGAAGTGTGAAGTAGTCTCTTGTGCCGTCAGCAAAGCTCACCTTCCTGTCGCTCTGAAGCCAGAGAGTGTTTGTTCCCTTTGTACCCACACCGTAGATACGCTTTACTGTCATGGAATCGCAAGGACAGTAAACCCAGTCTCTTCCCGTATTGCTGCAGCCCTCGTCAATAGGGTAGTCCTTTGGTGTGCCTTGTGTATGGGGAAGGTGCGATGTTTTTCCTTTGTAGCTTTGTGTGATACGCATTGTTTTGCAGGGATAAATAAGATAGTTGTTCAGATAAATTCTCCTTTCTTGTGAAAAAATAAAACGCTGTCTGCCTCGCATAAAAATGCGAAGAAACAGCGTTAATTAACTTGTGTGTGACGGGAAAGCAATCGTTTTGATTGCAGCTATTATTTTAGAAAGATTTTTTCATTTGTCAATGGAAAAAATAAATATTTTTCTTTTTGAAGTCCGCTTATGTGGACTTTGATTGAGAAGTTTACTCCCTCAGTCACTCCGTGACGGCTCCCTCATCAGGGAGCCTTGCCGTCCTC
Organism: Clostridia bacterium; assembly: GCA_017522205.1. GTDB lineage: Bacteria > Bacillota > Clostridia > Oscillospirales > Acutalibacteraceae > UBA6857. The sequence goes on along the minus strand of JAFWZS010000003.1, from coordinate 234 downwards.
TTCAGGGCGATTCTGATGCTAGGAAAAATGACTGCACAGCAGACAAAAGGGTCCCCGGTGCCGGAAGAAAAAGTGTCACACAAAGTGTGACAGCAGCTTGTCGAAAAAGTAGTTTTCGACAAGCTGGCAGACTGCCGAGAAATGTACAAGATGACCTTTTCTTTGTCCCGAAGGCGTACAAAGGTACTCCGAGTGGGCAAAAAAAGGTCAAAACAATACTAAAATCGCACAAGG
>JAFWZS010000002.1 GCA_017522205.1 Clostridia bacterium | reverse complement strand
CCTTGAATCCCCCTATTTATAAGGACTTTGAGGTGTTACAACGCTGTTACAAAGTGTTACAAGATTCCGACTTTGTAACATTATTCAAGTCCTTCAAATGTTAAATCAGGCTCTGCCAATATCTTTGCGTTCCGAATTCACCGAATCTTTTCGGCTCCTTTTGTCTGAATGCAAACGATGTAAACAACCTACAACAAAAACAATGTTTTCTATAATTATTTTTACTTTTATTTTTTTATAAAGTTTTACTTTTTTTATTGTATCATTGTATGTAAAACCCTCAGAACCCTTATGAATAGGGGCTTCTTGGCACCTACAAAGCACCTACAACAACACCTACAACATATACTTTGTAGGTTTATATTATCTCTTCAAAATCAAGTTCTATCTTTTTCCACCATCTCTGATTTCCAAACTCCTTAATATTTTTAGGCGTCTTCATCCTCATCCAACCCACCATACCCTACATAATGAGATTTTATATCGAAATCTTATAACACTATGCAAACGGTCGTTTCAGGAAAAATACGGAAAAACCGAAAAGTTCTTGTATTTTTCACAATTCAATGTTAGAATGACTATACACTCAAAAAGAAAGGACTTTTATTATGAGGAAAACAAGCAGAATTCTTGCGGTAATCTTTTGCATTCTTATGATGATTACAAGCGTAAGTGCAGTTTCAATGGCTGCGGCAAAGGTGGCTGCAACAAAGAAAATTTCAACGTCGGCAACGGCAACTTCAATTAAGCTCACCTGGAGCAAGGTGAAGGGCGCTACAGGTTACCGTGTTTATCAGTATAAAGATAAGAAATGGGTAACCGTAAAGAAAAGCACAACCGGCAATACATACACGGCAAAATCTCTTAAGCCCGCAACTTCATATAAGTTCTCAGTAAAGGCATATAAGAAGTCAGGCAGCAAGACCTACTGGTCAGACGGTAAGAAAATCACAGTTAAAACTGCTGCAGTGAGTAACACAAAATCAGTGAAGGCTACTGCTCTTGATAATTGTAAGGTAAAGCTTTCATGGAACAAGGTAAGCGGTGCAGGCGGCTATGTTGTTTACAAGAACGTTGACGGTGAGTGGAAGAAGGTTAAGTCCACAACCTCCACTTCATATACTGTTTCAAACCTTTCCGCAAAAACAACATACAAATTCCTTGTGAAGACTTATCTCAAGGCTTCAGGCAAGTATTACTACTCATCAGGTAAGAGCGTAAGCATAAAAACAAGTGCACTTACTGTGGGTAAGGTTACAAGTGTTGACGCAACACCGGCTTCAGATTCAGTGAAGCTTTCCTGGATAGGGGATGGCAACATCACCGGATACAGAGTATATATGTTCGATGATGCAGTTCAGAAATATAACACAGTTGCAACTATCAAGGACACTGAATACACAGTGAAGAATCTCTCAGGACTTACTGAATATAACTTTTCTGTAAAACCCTATGCTAAATCAGGCTCAACAACAGTATGGGGTGAAAGCTTCAGACTTGACACTAAAACTCTCCTCGGTGCACCCGCAGCAATTACTGCAACGGTAACCGATTCAGAGGCAACCATTCTCTGGTCAGCTTCAGATAACGTTGACGGCTATGAAATTTATCTCTATGACGAAGATGAAGAAAGCTACACCGAGTTCGTTGATGCGGTAGAGGAAAATGCTTTCGTATACACAATTCCTGCAGGTAAAAAGGTTACCCTCGGTGTCCTTGCCTATAAGGAAAATGAAAACGGAAAGACAGACCGCAGCTCGGTAAGAAGCATCACTCTCGGCGGTGCGAATTACTATAAGAATATCTTCAAAACGGGTCAGTATTCATTTACAACGGGAATTGAAGGCTACGACACAGATATTTATTACAAGAACGGAAACACCCACGTACGTACCGTTATGCCCGTAAGTGACGGCATAAACGCAGACTGCAGAATTATCTATAATAAGAGCAAGGATAAGACGATTGCCCTTATGTCCATAACAGGCTTCGGCGGCTTCTACTGCAGTGATATTGAAGCTATTGCCGGTACAGATATGGACCTTGCCTCAGTTGATGCTTATAATGAAAGATTCACCCAAAGTGAGCCCGTTGGGGAAAGCGTTATAACCGAAGTGGTTTACAGCGACCGCATACTTATCTCCGAAAGCTATGTTGATAAAGACGGCAACACTGTAATCTTCTATTTCGATAACGGTGAAATCGTGAAGCACGATGTTATCAAAGCTGACGGTACGATTGACTCTCTTGATATAAAGAACGTAAACGGCAGTGTAAGCGACAAGAAGTTTGACGTGACACCTCCCTGGAATTACATCAATATCGATTCATTCCTTCAGTAACAGAATTAATCCACTAATCCGTGTGTTTAATTAAATTAAATTTCATAAACAGAAAAATCCCTTCCTTTGGAGAAAATCCTCAGGAGGGGATAACTTTTTTATTTTTTGCTTTGGTTTAAGCTGAAAGTGTTAATAAAATAAAAAAATCCGCCAAAAAAGCGGAAAAATCTTAAAAAAAAGGAGACAACACCCCAAAAACCCCTTGACAACGGGATTCAAACTGTGTTATCATAACAAAATGTATAATGGTCTAATATGCCCACGTATATCTTACTGAATTCATATTAGCACTTAACTGAAAAAATGTCAAGAACTTTTTTCAAAAAACAATTTCAGTCAGCAATGCCTTCGGGCAAATAAATAAAGATATGGAGTGATAAGCTATATGGTAAATGTTACCAACGTGAAACTCGGTACCAATACCCGTAAGAGCTTCGGCAAAATCAAAGAAGTTATGCCTATGCCTAACCTCATCCAGGTGCAGAAGGACTCTTACAAATGGTTCATCGAAACCGGTCTTAAAGAAGTGCTTAAGGATATGTCGGATATAACCGACTACAGCGGAAACCTTGTGCTTTCTTTCATCGACTACAGAATGGATGACAAACCGAAGTATACCGTAAAGGAATGTAAGGAGAGAGATACCACTTACTCAGCTCCCATGCGTCTTACCGTTCGTCTTTACAACAAGGAGACGGGTGAGGTTAAGGACAGCGAAGTTTATATGGGTGAATTCCCTCTTATGACAGAAAGCGGTACCTTCATCATCAACGGTGCGGAACGTGCTATTGTTTCTCAGCTTGTCCGTTCACCCGGTGTTTATTTCGGAATGACTCACAATGTTACAGGTAAAAGGCTTTTCACTTCAACAATCATTCCGGGCCGTGGTGCATGGCTTGAATATGAAACAGACCAGAACGATCTTTTCTACGTAAGAATCGATAAGAACAGAAAGATTCCCATCACAACTCTTATCCGTGTTCTCGGTTATTCAACCGATAATGATATCCGCGAGTTCTTTGGTATGGACGACAGAATCGAAGCAACTCTTGAAAAGGATAACACAAAGAACACCGAGGAAGCTCTTATTGAAATTTACAAAAAGCTCCGTCCCGGTGAGCCTCCCACGCTTTCAAGTGCACAGAGCCACATTGAAGGTATGTTCTTTGATGAAAGAAGATACGACCTTTCAAGAGTCGGCAGATATAAGTATAACAAAAAGCTTGGCATTTCTGACAGAATCCGCGGCTTCAGACTTGCTGCTCCCATAGTAAACGACCTTACAGGCGAAATCATCGCTGAAGAAGGCGAGCTCATTACAAAAGAGAGAGCTTATGAAATTGAACAGGCAGGTGCAAAAATCGCCTATGTAACCGTTGAAGGTCAGGAAGAACCCGTTAAGGTTATTTCAAACCAGATGGTTGACATCAAGGGCTACATTCCTTCACTTACAGAAGAAGAGCTCAGAAGTGTTGGCATCAATGAGCATGTAAGATATACCGTTCTTATGGAAGTTCTTTCCGAAATCGACGGTATGGAAAAGGAAGAGCTTCTCGCTTACCTTGAATCAAAGGCAGACGAGCTTATTCCCAAGACCATTATCGTTGACGATATTCTCGCTTCAATCAACTACCTTAACTGCCTTGCAAACGGTGTCGGTCACGCTGACGACATCGACCACCTGGGCAACCGCCGTATCAGAAGCGTCGGTGAGCTTCTTCAGAACCAGTTCCGCGTTGGTTTCTCAAGAATGGAAAGAGTTGTAAAGGAAAGAATGACTCTTCAGGCTCAGGAATCAGATAAGGTAACTCCTCAGGCACTTATCAACACAAGACCTGTAATTGCAGCAGTAAGAGAATTCTTCGGTTCATCACCCCTTTCACAGTTTATGGACCAGAACAACCCTCTTGCAGAGCTTACACATAAGAGAAGACTTTCAGCTCTCGGCCCCGGCGGTCTTTCACGAGACAGAGCAGGCTTCGACGTTCGAGACGTACACTACTCACACTATGGTCGTATGTGTCCCATTGAAACTCCTGAAGGTCCCAACATCGGTCTTATCTCTTACCTTGCAACCTTCGCAAGAATCAACGAATACGGCTTTATTGAAGCTCCCTTCCGTCCTATCGACAAGGAAACAGGCGTTGTTCTTGAAACATACGAATATATGACCGCTGACGTTGAAGACGAATACACCGTTGTTCAGGCTAACGAGCCTCTCGATGAAAACAACCGTTTCATCAGAACAAAGGTAAATGCACGTCACCGTGACGAATTCCTCGAAATCGACCCTGCAAGAGCAGACTATATGGATGTTTCACCGAAGATGGTTGTTTCAGTTGCTACTGCACTCATTCCCTTCCTTGAAAACGACGACGCAAACCGTGCTCTTATGGGTTCAAACATGCAGCGTCAGGCAGTGCCCCTTCTTACCTGTGATTCACCCATGGTAGGTACAGGTATGGAATATAAGGCAGCAACAGACTCAGGCGTATGCGTACTTGCTAAGGATGCAGGTACAGTAACATACGTAAGTGCTGATAAGATTGACATTATCACAAAAGAAAACAGAGTTGACACATATAACCTTATTAAGTTTATGCGTTCCAACCAGGGCACATGTATCAACCAGAAGCCCGTTGTAAAGGTTGGCGACACAGTTGAAAAAGACCAGGTAATTGCAGACGGTCCTGCAACTGACAAGGGTGAGCTTGCTCTCGGTAAGAATGCTCTTATCGGCTTTATGACCTGGGAAGGTTACAACTACGAGGACGCTGTTCTCATCAATGAAAAGCTTGTGCGTGATGATGTCTACACATCAATCCACATTGAAAAATATGAGCTTGAAGCAAGAGATACTAAGCTCGGACCCGAAGAAATCACAAACGACATTCCCAACGTTGGTGACGCTCTCAAGGACCTTGACGAAAGAGGTATTATCCGTGTAGGTGCTGAAGTTCATTCGGGTGACATTCTCGTAGGTAAGGTTACTCCCAAGGGTGAAACCGAGCTTACAGCAGAAGAAAGACTTCTCAGAGCTATTTTCGGTGAAAAGGCAAGAGAAGTAAGAGATACCTCACTCCGTGTTCCTCACGGTGAATACGGTATCGTAGTAAATGTTGAAGAATTCACAAGAGAAAACAGCGACGAGCTTTCACCCGGTGTAAACAAGGTTGTACGTTGCTATATCGCTCAGAAGAGAAAGATTCAGGTAGGCGACAAGATGGCAGGTCGTCACGGTAACAAGGGTGTCGTTTCCCGTGTGCTTCCTCAGGAAGATATGCCCTTCCTTTCTGACGGTACTCCTCTTGACATCGTTCTTAACCCCCTCGGCGTACCTTCACGTATGAACATCGGTCAGGTACTTGAAGTGCATCTCGGCTTTGCTTGCCGCAAGATGGGCTGGAAGATTATGACTCCCGTATTTGACGGCGCTCACGAGGATGATATCAGAGAAGCTCTCAGAGAAGCAGGCATCAACGAAAGCGGTAAGTCAGTTCTTTATGACGGCCGTACAGGTGACCGTTTCGACGGTGAAGTTACCGTTGGTGTTATGTACTTCCTTAAGCTCCACCACCTTGTTGATGACAAGATGCATGCCCGTTCAACAGGTCCTTACTCACTGGTTACTCAGCAGCCCCTCGGCGGTAAAGCTCAGTTCGGTGGCCAGCGTTTCGGTGAAATGGAAGTTTGGGCACTTGAAGCTTACGGTGCAGCTTATACTCTTCAGGAAATTCTTACAGTTAAGTCAGACGACGTTGTTGGCCGTGTTAAGACCTACGAAGCAATCGTAAACGGTGAAAACGTGCCTCAGGCAGGTGTTCCCGAATCATTCAAGGTTCTTGTTAAGGAACTTCAGAGCCTTGGTCTTGACGTTAAGGTTCTTGATGCCGATAACAACGAAATCGACCTTAAGCAGCAGATTGACGGTGATGAAGGCGTAAGCCTCCACAGATATGCTGTTAAGGAAGAAAGAGCAGAAGACGACCATGACCTCAGTGAGGATGACGAAGACGATCTTACACTTGACGGTGATGAAGACGATCTTGACCTTGACTTCGACTTTGACGATCTTGAGTCAGCAGAGGATGATGAAGACGCAGAAGAAGAGTTTGACGTAAACGCATTCTTCAATGAAATGAATCCCACAATCAACGATGCAGGATTCGGCAGCGGCTTCGTTCCCGACGAAGACAATATGTAATCGTAAACACTTCAGAATTTATTATAAATACAGGAAAGGGCTGACTTAATAATATATGGAAAATATTACTTTTGAATCAATTAAAATAGGTCTGGCTTCACCTGAAATGATCAGAAGCTGGTCATACGGTGAAGTAACAAAGCCTGAAACCATAAACTACCGTACACTCAAGCCTGAAAGCGACGGTCTTTTCTGTGAAAAGATCTTCGGACCCCTTAAGGACTGGGAATGTCATTGCGGACGCTATAAGAGAATCCGTCATAAGGGTAAGGTTTGTGAACGCTGCCACGTAGAAATCACAAAGGCTAAGGTTCGCCGTGAAAGAATGGGACACATTGAGCTTGCAACTCCCGTTTCACACATCTGGTATTTCAAGGGTATTCCCTCAAGAATGGGACTTATGCTTGACATTTCACCGAGAGACCTTGAAAGAGTTCTTTACTTTGCAGCTTACGTTGTAGTTAATGCCGGTACAGTACCTAACGTTAAGGAAGGTCAGGTTATTACCGAAAAGCAGTATGACGATATTAAGGAATACTACTATAACGACGAAGAATTCAAGGTTGGTATGGGTGCTGAAGCAATCAAAGAGCTTCTCTCCAAAATTGACGTTGAAGCACTCAACAACGAGCTTCGTGAAAGCCTTGCAACAGCAAGCGGTCAGAAAAAGGCAAGAATTCTTAAGAGACTTGAGGTCGTTGAAGCATTCAGAGCTTCAGGTAACAGACCTGAATGGATGATTCTTGACGTTGTTCCCGTAATTCCTCCCGATATCCGTCCTATGGTTCAGCTTGACGGCGGACGCTTCGCAACAAGTGACCTTAACGACCTTTACAGAAGAGTTATCAACAGAAACAACCGTCTTAAAAAGCTCCTTGAGCTTGGTGCTCCCAGCATTATTATCAGAAACGAAAAGAGAATGCTTCAGGAAGCAGTAGACGCACTTATTGACAACGGCAGAAGAGGCAGACCTGTTACAGGTCCCAACAACAGACCTCTCAAGTCACTTTCAGATATGCTCAAGGGTAAGCAGGGACGTTTCCGTCAGAACCTTCTCGGTAAGCGTGTTGACTACTCAGGCCGTTCAGTTATCGTTGTAGGTCCCGAGCTTAAGCTCTATCAGTGCGGTCTTCCCAAGGAAATGGCACTTGAACTCTTCAAGCCCTTCGTAATGAAGAGACTTGTTGAAACAGGTGTTGCCGCACATATCAAAACAGCAAGAAAAACAGTTGACCGTCAGGAAAAATGCGTATGGGATGCTCTTGAAATTGTAATCAAGGACCACCCCGTAATGCTCAACCGTGCTCCCACACTTCACAGACTCGGTATTCAGGCATTCGAACCCGTGCTTGTTGAAGGTAAGGCTATCAAGCTTCATCCTCTTGTATGTACAGCGTTCAACGCTGACTTCGACGGTGACCAGATGGCTGTTCACGTACCTCTTTCAGCAGAGGCTCAGGCAGAAGCACGTTTCCTTATGCTCGCTGCTAACAACCTTCTTAAGCCCTCAGACGGAAAGCCCGTTGCCGTTCCCACTCAGGACATGGTTCTCGGTTCATACTATCTTACACTTGAAATTCCCGGCAGCAAGGGTGAGGGTAAGGTATTCCGTGATGTAAACGAAGCAAGACTTGCTTATGATTCAGGTGTTATCGACCTTCATGCAAAAATCAAGGTTCGTATGACAAAGAACATTGACGGCATTAAGAGATCAAAGATTATTGAAACAACTCTCGGTAAGATTATCTTCAACGATCCCGTTCCTCAGGATCTCGGCTTCATTGACAGAACCGATCCTGAAAATATGTTCCGCCTTGAGGTTGAAGGCCTTGTAAACAAAAAGCTTCTCGGTAAGGTTATTGCAAGATGTATTCAGGTACACGGCACAGCAAAAACTGCAGAAGTTCTTGACAATGTTAAGAATCAGGGCTACAGATATTCAACACGAAGCGGTATCACCGTTGCAGTTTGTGACGCAACAATTCCTGCTTCAAAAAAGGACATTCTGGCAGAAACAGAAGCTCAGGTTGACGAGGTTAACAGAAAGTTCAACCGTGGTCTTCTTTCAAATCAGGACCGTTCAAGACAGGTTCTCAAGGCTTGGGATACCTGTACAAACCGTGTTGCTGATGCTCTTACAGGTTCATTCGACGCAACCAACCCCATCTGGATGATGCTTGACTCAGGTGCCCGTGGTTCTAACAGCCAGCTTCGTCAGCTTGCAGGTATGCGTGGTCTTATTGCCAACACAGCAGGTAAGACAATCGAAGTACCCATCAGAGCTAACTACCGTGAAGGTCTTAACGTTCAGGAATACTTCATTTCATCACGTGGTGCTCGTAAAGGTCTTGCCGATACAGCCCTTCGTACTGCTGACTCAGGTTACCTTACACGTCGTCTTGTTGACGTTTCACAGGATGTTATTATCCGTGAAGAGGACTGTGGCTGTACAGAGGGTCTTGAAGTATACGACATCATGGACGGTAACCGTATCCTTGAATCACTTTCAGAAAGACTTAAGGGACGTTACCTTCTCAACCATCTCATTGATGATGAAACAGGTGAGGTTATTATGGGTAACGACCATATGCTCACCGAAAAGGATGCAGACAAGATTGACGCTTACCTCACAGCTAAGATGAACAAGGCTCTTGATGAGGGTATGTCAAAGGAAGACGCTGCAAATATCAGAAGAATCAAAATCCGTTCACTTCTTACATGTAACTCAGACCACGGCGCTTGTATCAAGTGCTACGGTGCAAACCTTGCATCAGGTCAGCCTGTTACAGTGGGTGAAGCAGTTGGTATTATTGCTGCTCAGTCAATCGGTGAACCGGGTACTCAGCTTACGATGAGAACCTTCCACACCGGTGGTGTTGCTTCAGGTGCCGACATCACACAGGGTCTTCCCCGTGTTGAAGAACTCTTTGAAGCACGTAAACCCAAGACACTTGCAATGCTCTCAGAAATCGACGGTGTTATTTCATTTGAGACAATAAAGAAGAATCCCCATATCGTTGTTACAAACGAAGAAACAGGGGAGAGAAAGGAATACTTCCTCACCTTCGGTGCAAGAGCAAGAGTTTCAGAAGGTCAGTTTGTAAAGAAGGGTGAAACAATCACTGAAGGTTCAATCGACCCGAAGGATGTTCTCAATGTTCTCGGCGTAAACGCAGTTCACGACTACCTTATCAGTCAGGTACAGCTCACATACCGTACCCAGGGTGTTGACATCAACGACAAGCACATCGAGGTTATTGCCCGTCAGATGATGAAGAAGGTTAAGGTTGAGGATGCAGGTGACACAACACTTCTTCCCAACTCAGTTGTTGATAAGAGAGAATTCCGTGATGCAAACAATGCCGTTAAGGCTAAGATGGAAGAAACAGGTGAGGAGCTTATGGAAGCTACCTGCACACCGATGCTTATGGGTATCACCAAGGCTTCACTTGCAACTGATTCATTCCTTTCAGCTGCATCATTCCAGGAAACAACAAGAGTTCTCACCGATGCCGCAATCAAGGGCAAGGTTGATCCTCTTATGGGTCTTAAGGAAAATGTTATTATCGGTAAACTTCTTCCATCAGGTACAGGTATGAAGTGCTACAACGAAGTTGAATTTGTTGATGCCGAAGAACAGGCTCTCAAAGAAGAGGAAGCAGCTCTTATCTGGAATTTCTGATTAAACCAAAAGCTCCCGTGAACCGGGAGCTTTTTTAATGCAAAATGTAAAGTGCAAAGTGCAAAATACCTGACGAAGACATAAGAAATGCAATTATCTAAATGAAAAAGAAGTCCACTTACCCGACAATTTTATGGCTTCGGAATGGTGTGGAAGAAGCGTATTTTTGTTTACTTTTGTTACGCATGACAAAAGTAAAAGCCATGCGGCTCGAGCGGATAAGGAAGTCATTTCCCTTTGCGATGAGCTTAAGTTAATGACATTGCCTGTTGAGGGAGTTGGGCGACTATTGTTCTTCCGCTATTAAACAGCAGGAAAAAGTAAAACGAACCGGATAAAGTTTGTGTCCGCCAAGCAAATCAACGCAACAAAAAAACATCCCGCATTGGGCGAAGGGCCGCCCTTCGTGCGGGATGTTTTGCATTTTACCATTTGTTGAAAAGATTCTTTAGCTTTATTTTAAGCGGCATCGGGAATGTGAACGCTTTCTCACCCTGCCAGAGCCAATCGAGAGTGAATGTTCTGAACAGTATGAAGCCTGCAGGACAAGCCTCATAGAGAATACCGATTTCACCGTTTTTCATATTGGTGAGAGAGGAATATGCGTAGAAATTCTCGTCCTTGCCCGTAACACCGTCGGTGATTATTTTCTGCTGCTTGAGCCACTTGATTTCGTCACCGTTAATTTCACCGATGGTTACCATGCCGCCTTTTCTTACTGACTGTGTCTGATAATTGCCTGAAGGGCAGGATGCAACAACATATCTCTTGCTCTTGTCCATTCCGTCAGGATAAGGAACTTCACTATGAGGTGGAAGAAGAAGGAAGGATTTCTGACAACGGACAGCAGAAAGATGGGTGGGCTTTTTCTTCTCCCAGGTTTCACCGCCGTCGAAGCTCACTGAGAAAGGTGTCTTCGTGAGTTTCTTCTGTCTGCCGAAGCAGAAAACTGTGCCGTCTTCAGTTTCTATAAGCTGAGTTTCATCAACATTCTGACTGCTTTTGCTTCTCTTCCATGTATAGCCTCCGTCGTCACTGTAAATAACGAATGTCTCCTTAAGGTTATACACGGGAGCAAGAATTCTGCCGTTCTTCTTTTCGTCCTTCTGCTTATTAAGAACTGTTGCAACGCCCGGGCCTGTACCAAGGAAAATTTCATCCTCAAATTTTACCTGAGCAGTGATATCTGTGGGATTCTCCCATGTTCTTCCGCAGTCCTTACTTCTAAGCACAAAAAGGTGAAGTGAGGGAAGAACGCTGAGAGGTGCCGGTGAGGTTTCAACACAGTAGTAATCTGATTTAAGCTCGCCGTCCTTGTCGGGGCCAGCTTCTTTTTTCATAACTCTTGTGGGACTATCAATGTCAAAAGAAGGTTTATTTTCACTGAGATAAACGTTACCTACGTAGATGTCTGTTGTGTTTTCCTCTGTGGGTATCATAGGTGGGCATTTGTCAAGGAATTCACCCTCACCAACTGCATAATACATATCACCCATAGTCTCAAAAGCGTAGTCATAGCTGTGATTCTGAGGCAGATAATATCTTGTCTTTTTGCCGTCGGGAGTGTATATCCAGCCCTGCTCTCTGACGGTGTAAACCTCGTCTTTTTTGTCGGCTTTACCTGTGCCTACTTTGGTTTTCTTTGTATGTAAAGCGAGATAGTCCTTGCCGTCCACTTTTACAAAGCCGCTGCCTTTTTCAAGCCAGGGCTTGTGCATAATAGCCTTTGATTCGGGAAACATATCCACAATCATAACCACATCACCGTCGGGTGTCTGGCAGAGAATAGGGTCTATTGCAAAGGCACTTCTGTACTCTTCTTTCTTTTGAGGTGCTTTTGCAACCGGCAGTGAAAAAACAGTTTTCATATCACCGAAGGTTTTTCCGCCGTCTTCACTAAGACGCATCATAACCTGAATTCTTCCGAAATCTCCGCCTGCCTGGGAAAAGTCAGCAAGAGCAATAACTGTTTCCTTTCCGTCCTTGTCTCTTGCAGAAAGAAGAGAGGGAATACGGTAGGCAAGACCTTCAGCTGAGTTCTTAGCCTGTTCTTTGTTTAATGTTGCAGTTTCCTTTGCAATTTTTCCGTAAAACACCTGGTAGCAATCTTTAATCATAATCAATCATCCTTGTTGGGGAATAAAAATGTTTTTACACTTTCGGGTGAAAGGACGGTTTTAAGTCTGTCTAACTGGTCGTTTATTCTTACTGTGATGTCGGGATCCCACTCGGTTGAATCTGCTATTTTTATGCCGATTTCCTTAAGAAGACCGTCGCAGTTTCTTACTCGCTTTTTAAATGATTCATAATCTGCATTTTTCGGACTGGTCCAGCCTCTTTCGGCAACAGCAATCATTCTCGGGAAACACATATAGCAAAGTCTGTCAAAATCCTCAATATACTCTGTCCAGATGGGTGTTTCAACACCGATAACATTCTGTCTGCCCGTAAAGTTCAGTTTTTCAAGGTAGGGGTTATAGTCGTAGGTTTTCTTAAGCGGTGTCATACCGTAGGGGTAGTCAAGGTAGTAACGGTAGAATTCTTCAATGATAATCTTACCACCCTTGTTGGCGTAATCCTCGGAAAGATGCTTTCTGTCCATCCAGTCGCAGATGATAGCAGAATTGTCGAGAAGTCCTGAGTTGAGACTTTCGTTCCAGCAAAGAGCCTTCTTGCCTTTCTTTTTAAGATAAGCGATAATACGGTTTACAAAGAATCCCTGAAGCTCTTCTTCATTTTTTAGTCCGTGCTGTCTTATAACCTGCTGACATTTGTCACAGTTGCACCAACGTGCCTTGGGTGCTTCGTCACCGCCGATATGTATGTAGTCTGTGGGGAAAAGCTCCATAATCTCGTCAAGAAGACCGCAGCAGAATTCGTAAACCTCTTCCTTGCCCGCACAGAGAATGTTCTTGAAAATACCGCCTGTTGTTTCAAGGGGAATCTGAACTCCTCTGCAGGAAAGCTCAGGATAGGATGAAACAACCGCTGTTGTGTGACCGGGCATATCAATTTCAGGAATAACCTCAATGAAACGCTCTTTACAAAAAGCAATAATGTCACGTATTTCTTCCTTGGTGTAATATCCGCCGTACTTTTCCATATTCTTGCTTCCGAAGCCGTGACAGGAGCGCCATGAGCCCTTTTCGTTGAGAAGAGGATACTTTTCGCTTTCAATTCTGAAGCCCTGGTCGTCACAGAGATGCCAATGAAAAACGTTGAACTTGAAAAGAGTTGCTGCTTCAATGTACTTTTTGATTTCGTCAATTGTCTGCATATGTCTTGCAGAGTCAATCATAAAGCCACGGTAGGGAAATTCGGGAAGGTCTGTAATAATGCAGTTCGGAACCTTGCCCATAACAGCCATCTGACGAAGGGTTTGCTCGGCATAGAACTTACCTTGTTCACCCTTTGTGGCAATGAGAATCTTTCCGTCTTTAATCTCAATACGGTAGTATTCGTCGGGGTAAAAATCATTCTGCTCATATTCTCTCGGAAGGCTCGAAATGTCCACCATTCCGGGAAGCAATTCAACCTTGTTCGGCTTAGGAATAATGTTAAGAATCATACTCTTTTCTCCTTTATCGTTTTACAATTTCACCGGTTTTTGCATTGATGATGTTTCTGAAAACGCTGATGTGACTTCCTGAAATATATTTGTCAAGATGAAGTGAGCCGAAGTACCAATGGTCAAATTTGCAGATTCTGCTCACGTCTTCAAGATAGGTGTTGATAGCGGTGATGCTTGCGTCCGAACCTGTCTGCAGAAGAAGGAAATCCTTGATTTTTGCAGGGGGCTCATGAGAGATAACAAGGTCAACCTGACCGCCGTATTTCTGAAGATTGTCAACGCCCTCAACAAGCTCATCTCTTGTGGGTATTTCCATATCTGACCAGGTGCCCATTTCAAAGCGGATTTCAATGTCGGGACTTTCGCCGCCGCCCATTGTGAAAATCTTTGTACCCTCAATGGTGAAAACCTGACCACTCATAAGATGAAAAATGTTTGATGCAATGTGATGCACCTTGCCGCCGTTCCACTTTTTTATTTTAAGCTTATTCAGCATTTCGAAGTTCTCGTGTGTGCCGTCAACGAAGCAGATGTTGAATTTTTTCTTGCTCAGCTTTTTGAGAATACCCATTTCTTCCTTTGAACCGTTCCAGAGAAAGCCGAAATCACCGCAGACAATAAGAGTGTCGCCAAGCTTCAGATTTTTAAGTCTCGGGTCGTCGAAGCGTGAAGCGTCGCCGTGGGTATCACCGGTTACATATATCATAATTTCTACCTGCCTTTTTGTGATAGATAAAAGTAAAATTTATATTTAAGTTGTTTTATGCTTTACTTTTAAGTCGAAAATTGATATAATCAGTTAGACTGCAAATTAATTCTACCATATCTTTTTACAGATTGCAAATAAAATACCTTATTTTCACAAAAATTACAAATCGGGGGTGTATCCTTTGAAAAGGATGTTATCAATAGTTTCAGCAATAGTTTTAATACTCACACTTGCCTTTCCGGCTTTTTCTGTTTTTGATTCAGGTGAGGTGACTAAAAATCTCAGGTCAGATGCTTATTATCTGCAGAGCCTTGATGAAGAAACGGTTCTTTTTCAGAAAAACGAGAACAAGAAGCTTCCCATGGCGGGCTTTGTAAAAATTATCGCTGCAGCTACGGCAATTGAAAAATGGCCGGGACTTGACGAAAAAATCAAAATCACCGACAAGAACATCTCTCTTATAAAGTACGACTACACAGTAAAAACTGCAGGGTACAAGGTAGGGGAAAGCGTCAGCAAAAGAGAGCTTATCAACTGTATTATCGTTTACAGCGCCAACGATGCAGCAAGCATTGTGGCCTATGAAATCAGCGGCTCTTTTGACGGATTTATCTCTGAAATGAACGCTTTTGTTAAAAAACTCGGCTGCGAGTCAACCGTTGTCAAGAATCTGACAGGCTTCGACATTGATGGTCAGTATACTACAGTCAGTGATATGGCAAAGATTATCAAGTATGCAATGACATATCCTGCCTTTTCTGAGGCTTTTTCAGCCACAGAAGTAACCTTAAAGCAGACTGACCTTAATAGTCAGAGAACCTTTTCTGCAACCAACAGAATGCGCAACAGCACGATTTCTGACTATTACCTTTCAGCAGTAAATGCAGGTAAGCAGACCTCAACTGAAAAAGCAGGTGAATGTGCTGCAGTTATTGCAAGTCAGGACGGTTATACCTATCTTTCAATCGTAATGAAGGGCCGCCTTGAGGATATCGACAGAGACGGTGTAAAGGAAAACACAGCTCTTACAGATTCAAAAAGAATGCTCAGCTGGGCGTATGACAATATCCGCTACAGAGTTGTGGTTTCACCCTCTCAGGTTGTTGCGGTTATAGACGTAACTGCCGGTAAGGGTACGGACAAGGTCAAGCTTGTTCCCGAAAAGGAAATCTCATCCCTTGTTCCTTCAAACGCAACACCTGCCTCAGTGCTTTATGAAATCGTTGAAGGCAGTGCTCCCGAAAAGCTCCGTGCACCCGTTAAAAAAGGTGACGTGATTGCAAAGGCAAAGGTATACTATGCAGGTCAGGTGCTTACAGAGGTTAATCTCGTTGCAGAAGAGGGTGTAAAGCTCAGCTTCTTCGGACTTATTGCAAGCGGAATTTCAGCGGTGATGAAGTCATCCTTCTTCATTTTCGTTATCGGTGTTGCAGCTCTTCTTGCACTTTGTTATTTTGCTCTTCTTCTCAAAAAGTACCTTATTGATTCGGGTGTGCTTACGGAAAAAGCTCCTTCAAAAGTAACTGCAAAGAACGCTTCACAGCAGAAAAAGTCAGCTACTCCCGTAAAGAAAACTCCTTCAAAGAAGCAGCAGAGCGGGAAAAACAAAATTCAGCTTCCCGACATTAAATTGCCTAAAATTGATTTGTCTAAATTCAAGAAATAAACTCTTTTAAAAGGAATGAAGCTTATGAAAAAAGTTTTCAGAACACTTCTTACATTTGCCCTTGCCATTTTCAGTATGGCAGTGTTTACCGTTTCATCTTCAGCGGCAGATGAAAAATGGATTGCCGCCTGGGGTACGGGCCCTACCCAGCTGAGCCTTGCGGGCTACAGCGACATAGCTTCCCTTTTCGGAACAATAACCACAAGAAGTGTAATCACTCCCACCGCAAGCGGCTCAAAGGTAAGATTCCTCGTTTCAAACCGTTATGGTAAGGATTCTCTTACCATTAATTCCATGACTGTTGCCAAAAGTACTTCGGGCAGCAAAATTGAACCGAATTCTGCTTCACCTGTAACCTTTGCAGGGAGATTTGAAGTCACACTTCCTCCCGGACAGGAAATTTACAGTGACGCAATCAATTTCCCCATAAACGCTATGGAAGACGTTGCTGTCAGTATTTTCACCGAGAACTTCGGTGCCATAACCACAATGGGTCTTTCAGGCGGCAGAACCTACATTTCACCCGGTGAAACAGATATGACAAGGGAGGAATCTCTCAGCATCATCACTGAAAAGGAATTTGCCGATGTTCTTGAAGCAATTTTCGGTGAACTTGGAATAGAGCTCTCAAAAGACCTTGTAAACGTTATGCCCTGCGTAATCGGTATGGATGTGCTTTCCGATTCAAGTGCCTATAGTGCAGTTGTAATCGGTGACTCATCTGTTGCCAACGAATTCCCGCTGAATCTTGCAGAGGCGATTTACGAAAAAGGTGTCACCAATGTTGGCGTTGTGGGCAAGGGTGTTTTCGGAAACTCACTTCTTCAGAACGGCCTCGGAATGGGCAATATCGTTTATGCCGATTCTCTTATGACGAGACTTCAGAAGGACGTATTCAGTCTGTCAGGCGTTGACTACGTAATCATAAAGGTTGGTGCAAACGACATTATTCAGCCCGTTTGTGCCGATGCGGTTATCGGCTCTGTTCAGCCTACGGCTCAGCAGCTTATAAGCGGCTTTAAGCAGGTTTTCAAGCTTTGCCATAACAACGGCAAAAAAGTTATCGTTATAGGCATTACTCAATGGAAGGGCTACACAAAAGCCTTTATGGGCAACGGACCTCAGTATGTGCGTAACGATAAGGAATTTCAGGCAGACTGGCAGATTGCAAAGGACGTAAATGAATGGCTCGCTTCAACTAATGAGCACGACGGCTTCGTTGACCTTAACGAAATTTCATCGGGCGGCTCAAAGGATTCTGATGCAATTCATCCCGATTATACCTCTGACGGTGTTCATCCCACAAAGGAACTGCAGAAAATCTGGGCAGGTTCCTTCCCCACAAGCCTTATCGGCATCGGCACAAAGACTGCAGGTGTTGTTTTTGACAAAACCGAAATCACAGTTTATAAAAACGAACCCGTAAAGCTCAATGCTACGGTTTATCCGGAAAGTGCAGAGAATAAAAACGTTACATGGTCATCCTCTGACCCTGATACCGTCACAGTTGAAGACGGCTTAATTGCAGGTCTTAAAAACGGAAGTGCAGTTATCACATGCACAACCGAAGAGGGCGGATATACCGCAAAGTGTACCGTTACGGTAAAAACAAAGCCGGAGGGTGTGAGGCTTGAAGCTTCATCAGGTAAGGTTTACACAACTAAGGGCTTCTATCTTAAGGCAAGCGTAATTCCCGAAGATGCTTCAAATAAAACCCTTACATATAAAAGCGCAAACACAAAGGTGGCAACAGTTTCCTCAAAGGGCTACGTTACAGGTGTCGGCGCAGGTAAAACCACAATCACAGTAACGGACAGCGAAGGACACAAGGCTGCATATTCCGTTACCGTGCTTAAAAAAGTTCAGGTTACTTCAATCAACCTCAACTATATGACAAAGAGCATTTATACCGGCAAAACTGTTACTCTCAAGGAAGAAATTTTCCCTGAGAATGCAACCTACCCGGATGTTGAATGGATTTCATCAGACGAAAAAATTGCAACCGTTTCCGAAAACGGTGTTGTAAAAGGTCTTGCACCCGGTAAGGTAAGAATCACTTGTAAGTCCGTGGATAACCCCATGGTAAGTCAAACCTGTCTTGTTACCGTTAAGGTGAAAACAACGGGTGTAAAGCTGAATTACAGCAAAATTACAGTTTATACCACCACAAGCAAAACCCTCACCGCAACGGTGCTTCCCGAAAACGCAACCAACAAAAAGGTCAGCTGGGAATCGGAAGATCCGAGCATTGCAACCGTTGACAAAAACGGAGTCGTAAAGGGCAAGAAGGTGGGCACAACATATATCGTATGTACAACTGACAACAGTGAAAAAATTGCAACCTGTAAGGTAACGGTCAAGAAGGGTGTGCTTTCAAAGAGTATAAAGCTCAACAAATCAAAGCTCACAATTGATGACGGTAAGAGCTACACACTCAAAGCTACTTTCAATCCCACCAACACAACCACTAAAACCTGCACCTGGACCTCAAGCAATAAAAAGGTGGTCAAGGTTTCCTCAAAGGGTGTTATTACTGCGGTGGGTCCCGGTACTGCAACAATTACCTGCAAAACAAAGGATACGGGTAAAACGGCAAAATGCACCGTAACGGTGAAAAAGGTTACGCCAACATCTGTTGTGCTTGACAAGAGTAGCTATCAGGTGGCTTACGGAAAAACTCTTCAGCTTAAGGCTACTGTTTATCCAACTAACTCATCAGACCAGAGTCTCGTCTGGACTTCAAGCAATCCTAAGTATGTCAAGGTAAGTTCATCAGGCAAAGTGACAGGTCTTAAAGCAGGCAAAACAGTTACGATTACTGTTAAAACAAAGAGCGGCAACAAGGTAGACACCTGCAAGGTTTACGTAGGTGAAGTTGATGTAAGCGGAGTAAAGCTCAACAAAACCTCAGCAACTCTTGGCGCAGGCTCAACTCTTCAGCTTAAAGCAACGGTTTCTCCCTCAACTGCAACCAACAAAAATGTTAAGTGGAAGAGCAGCAACACAAGTGTTGCAAAAGTTTCTTCAAGCGGTAAGGTTACTGCCGTAGCAAACGGAACAGCTCTCGTTTCCTGCATAACCGTTGACGGAGAATTTGTAGCAATCTGCAAAATCACCGTAAAAACCGTTGAGGTTATGGGTGTTAAGCTTGATAAAAATTCGCTTTCAATCGGCGTAGGTGACAGTTATACCCTGAAAGCAACCGTTGTTCCAGAAAATGCCTCCAATCAGAATGTAATCTGGGAGTCAACAGATTCATCTGTTGCAAAAGTCAGCTCTACGGGTAAGGTTACTGGCGTGTCAGGCGGTGTCTGCCGAATAAGAGCAGTTACTAAGGACGGTTCATATATTGCAACCTGTATAGTAAGCGTAAGTTAAATGTAAAGCCCGCACCAAATCGGTGCGGGTCTTATCATTTCATATAGAAAGAATCTCTTGCCTTACAAATTATCAGAATGGAGCATCAATAGCGGCGGCGAATGTCGGGGTTAAGCTGCAAGAAAGCAGAGGAAATAAAGAAGCCCGTAGCTTCAATCGGATTACAAAACAATGTAGCGGAAAGATTTATCACATTTCTTAAAAGCAGAAATATAAATCACTCAGCTACCGTTATTCTGAGCAACAGAGCTTTAAAATTGTCGATTAGTACAAGCTTACCGATATTGCAACTTATTGCAGTTAAGGAAGCGTATTAATCAAAAGAGGTAATACGGAAAACCCATATTACCTCTGCAATTTTATCTTTAGTTCTGTGAAAGCCAATTAAGAATATCCTCGTAAACTCTTTCGCAGTCCTCTTCATTGAGAATCTCGTGTCTGTAACCGGGATACATAATAACCTCGGGACTGTGTCCTGCACTTTCAAGGTTGTCGCAAACAGCGGTTGAACCCTTGCCGTTAAAGTTCATAGGGTCTTTAGCACCTGAAAGAATAAGAATGGGAAGCATAGGCGGAACAAGAAGTGCCCAATCGTCTGTGCAGCAAGAATTTGAAAGCTTGATAATATCTCTCAGTGCACTGAGCTTCAGGCCGTTTCCGCAAAGAGGGTCGTCAATATAACTGTCAACGCTGTCCTTATCTCTTGTAAGCCAGTCCTTGTCCGTTCTTCCGCCGTCAACAAGGTAGTTTCCGATTTTGTCAAGAATTGTTGTGGGGATGTTTGCTTTTCCACCCAGCTTTTTGCAAAGGAGATTAAGCGGTTCTTCAAGTACCACAGCAGCGCTTGGCAGCTCGTTGCTGCCGCAGAGAATCATACCCGAAAGCTCATAACCGAAAGCCGTTGCGTAAACTCTCAGAAGCATTGAACCGATACTGTGTCCGAGCATATAATAGGGAAGGTCAGGATAACGCTTGTGCATAATCACATAAAGAATATGTACATCGTCAACAAGACGCATATCACCGTCATTTTCAGCAAAAAAGCCCAGGTCATCAAAGCCGTCTGCAGAAAGTCCGTGACCTAAATGGTCGTTGCCGCAGACAATGTAACCCTTTGAAGCAAGAAACTCTGCAAACTTTTCATATCTGCCGATGTGTTCTTCAATGCTGTGGATAATCTGAAAAATGCCGATGGGTTCTTTTTCGTCGTCCTGCCAGATTGAAGTGTGAATTTTATTTTCTCCTGTTGAGGACATATAGTACGCCTCTTTTTTGATAATTGCCACAGAAATAACCTCCTGTATGATGTTTTACCTTTTAATTATAATATATAACGGAATAATAATCAACCGTAAACTTAATTTAATTTTTAAGTTGTGGGCATATTATTGTTTACAATTAATGTTATTTGTTATATAATCAAAGTCAGCAATTACGATAATAAAGAGGAGGGGAGATAATGTTCGGCTATGTAAAGGTGAATAAGCCCGAAATGAAGGTCAAGGAATATGAAGCCTACCGTGGACTTTACTGCTCACTTTGTAAAAGTCTCGGAAAACATTTCGGTGTGCTTTCACGGCTGACATTGAGCTATGATATAACCTTTCTTCTTTTAATGCGACTTTCCTTTACACTTTGCACACCTGAATTCAAGAGTGGCAGATGTCCCTTCAATCCCTCAAAACGGTGCAATTACTGCCTTAATACCGATGAAGAGCTGAAATATGCAGCCGCAGTTTCAATGATGATGTTCTACTTCAAGGTGAAGGATAACATTGCTGACGGCAGCTTTTTCAGAAAAATACTGATGTATCTGCTTTTGCCTTATACTTCACTTAAATACAAAAAGGCTGAGAAAATGTATCCTGATGTAGCTTTTCTCATTGCTGAAAGTATGAAAAGACAGAGTGAAACGGAAAAAAGCGGCACTGATATTATCGATAAGGCGGCCCACGAAAGTGCAGACTCTCTCGGAAAAATCCTATCTTACGGACTTCCTGACAAAGACGGAAACATCTATCGCTTCGGATACGGTGTAGGCAAATTTGTCTATCTTGCTGATGCGGCAGAGGATATAGAAAAGGATATAAAACAAAAAAGCTATAACCCCTTCGTGCAAAAGTTTTCGCTTGCGTCAGCACCGTCTGAAGAAGTGAAAAAAGAGATTGAGGAGCTTCTCAATATGAGTGCAGGAATGGTGTGTCAGGCTTTCAGTGAAATAACAGAAAAAACACTTACTCCCATTGTGGAGAATATAATCTACGACGGTATGGAAAATACCATGAACAATATTCTGAAAGGAAAAGAGAAAAAATGAGAGACCCTTATGAAGTGTTAGGCGTGTCACGAAGTGCAAGTATGGATGAAGTGAAAAACGCCTACAGAGCCCTTGCAAAAAAGTATCATCCTGATCAGTATGCAGGCAGTCCTCTTCAGGAAAATGCCAACAAGAAAATGCAGGAAATAAACGAGGCCTACGATGCCATAATTTCGGGTAATGCCGGTTCATACAGAAGCGGCGGCTACAGCAGTAGCTTCAACGACAGCGTCTATGCCGAAGTGAATAAATTTATGTCAGAAAGACGCTATGATGAGGCTGAAGCTGTGCTTGAAAGCGTCAGCGAAAATCTACGTGATGCAAAGTGGTACTACCTCAAAGGTCAGGTGAACTACAGCCGTGGCTGGACAGACCAGGCATACACCTATTTCACAATTGCATATAAAATGGAGCCGGGCAACGCACAGTACAGAAGTGCCTGCGAAAACCTTGGCAGACAGAGAAGCGGCGGTTTCAGAACAGACACAAGAAGACACAATTCAGGCAGATCATCAGACTGTGACGGATGCGATCTCTGTTGCGGACTTATGTGCGCTGACAGCTGTTGCGAATGCTGCGGCGGCGATATAATACCCTGCTGCTGATATGAGTCAGAGTGCAAAAACCGCTATAGGCGGTATGGTGACGGCTCTTTCGGTGGTATTGCTGATGCCCACTGCCCTTGACCTTTTTGTCTATGCTCTTCCTGCTCTTGCAGGTATGCTTACAATGTTCTCCGTAATCGAGCTTGACAAAAAGTGGAGTGCCGGTGTTTATATTGCTGTTTCCCTCATTTCTATTCTCCTTGTACCCAACAAGGAGGCGGCAGTGCTTTATGTTGCCTTTTTCGGCTACTATCCCATAATGAAGGCAATTCTCGAAAGCAAGCTTCCGAAAGTACCCGAGTATGTTATAAAATTCCTTCTTTTCAATGTGTCTGTAATTGCGGCTTATGCCGTACTTATAAAAGTTCTCGGAATGCCCTTTGATCAGCTTATGGGACTTACAGAGGACGACGGCTTCTTTACAAAGTACGCAGTACCGGTAATGCTCATTTTAGGCAATATTGTGTTTATTACCTATGATATAGCCCTTACAAGAATAGTTACAGTTTATCTTCGTGTGTGGCAGAAAAAATTCAGAAAGCTCTTTCCTTTTAAATAAACTAAAGCGACATTCTGCAGGGAGTGTCGCTTTTAAAATTGCGCCGATTTGCTTTTTTCTGTGATATATGATATAATTACAAAGTTGTAACCCGATAAGAGAGGTTACTTCAACAGAGAGAAAAAGGAGCATCAGATGTTTAAAAGAATACTTTCTTTGATACTTTGCGTAATATCATTTGTTTCCCTTTGCAGTATGCCGAAGGCAGAAGCAGCAAACGAAGGTGTCAAAACCCAGCTTATAAAGCTGTACAATAAGTTCCCTCACGGAAAATACTGGAACCACGTGGGATCATCAGAAAATAATCCCGACGGAGTTACATCCACACCTTGTCCCAATCACTATTCCTGCTCATGGAAAAAAAGCTGTTATTGCAACAAGTTTGACAGTGCAATTCAGTGTATGGGTTATGCCTACAAAATTGCATACGAAATTGTGGGTGTGTCACCGAGAGAATACACAAAAAGCTATACCCTTGATGCGTCAAAGCTGAGGGTAGGTGACGTAATCCGTTACAAAAGAGATACTCATTCAATTACCGTAACGGGTGTAAAGGGCAACCGTATTTCATTTACGGATGCCAACTGGTCGGGTAAATGTCAGATAAGGTGGGCAGAAATGAATCTCAGTGAAATCAAAGGCTTTTCTTATGTGCTTCACTATAAGAACAACAACCGTAAGAATACCGACCTTGATTTCTATGAAAAAGCCCTTCAGCCGGACAACACCGAAACCTGGAAAAATATTTCAGTTTCGTCACTTAACGTAAGAAAAGACCACGACCTTTCAGCTAAACTCGTTGCCTCGATTCCTGCAGGTGAAAAATTCTTTGTTTACCGCCACTATACCGACGGTGAATACCTTTGGGGAAAGGTGAAATACGGTGCTTACACGGGCTGGTGCGCTCTTAACTGGAGCGAGTATGTAAGCACAAGCGGAAAATGTGCAAAGCCCACCTTCAAAGGTGTTCAGGATAGCTATTACTACAAGGATGCAGTTCTTCGCTGGTCAAAGGTTGAGGGTGCAGACCGATATGTGCTGAAAATCTATGACAAGAACGGTGATTTTGTCAAGAAGTATTATACCGAAAACCTGAAAAGAAGCCTCGACATCAAAACGGCAGGAACTTATAAAGCAAAGGTTTTCGCCGTGTCAAATCAGAATGCATCGTGGATACCTCAGAGTGAAGAAATAACCTTTAAGCTTACAACGAAAAAACCGGTTTACGTAACGGATTTTTCAATGAAAAACAAGCTGACCTTAGTCTGTGGAAAAAGTAAAACTCTTTCAGTTTCCGTTATTCCACAGAACGCATCAGATAAAAGTGTTGTATGGGAGAGCAGTAATCCATCAATTGCTACAGTTTCGCAAAATGGTAAAATCACTGCTAAAAAATGCGGCAAAGTAAAAATCACCTGCACTTCAGAGGATAAAAACGGTTACAGCGAAACCTGTACCGTTACGGTGAAACCCGCAAAGGTGGAAAAGCTGAAGCAGACCGACAAAAAGCGTGACACCAGAATAGGTCTTCAGTGGAATGCCGCAAAAGGTGCCACATATTATAACATCTATATGTACAACGGCAAAGAATACGAAAAAATAGGCAAAATCAAGGATACCGGTTGTTATATAGAGGAGCTCAACAAGAACAAAACTTATTACTTCAAGGTTGTTGCTGTCTATAAAAACGGTAAAACTGTAATATGCGGTGACTATTCAGAGAAGCTGAAAGCAACAGCATAAGCTTGCTGATATCCACATTCAAAAATTATTTCGAATTATACACATGTTAAAAAAAGGAGGTGCTTTATGGCTGAAAATCCAAAGCTTAAAATTCTCCGGGAAAAAGCTATGAAGCTTCCTCTCACTCCCGGTGTATACATTATGAAAAATAAGGACAAGAAAATAATATACATCGGAAAAGCTAAAAAATTGAAAAACAGAGTCAGTCAGTATTTCGGCTCACAGAATGCACACAGCACAAAGGTTCGTAAAATGGTTGAGAATGTTGACGATTTTGATTACATTCTTACGGACAGTGAGTTCGAGGCGCTTGTGCTTGAGTGTAGCCTTATAAAGCAGAATATGCCCAAGTACAACATTCTGCTTAAGGATGACAAAGGATACAGTTATATAAAGGTAACATCTAATCCCTGGGGCAAAATTTCAGCCTGCTTCAGAAAGGATGATCCGGAAGCTTTCTATCTTGGACCTTATACGGGAAATTTTTCCGTTACAAACTCAGTTGAAGAGGCTTGTGAGATTTTCCGTCTGCCTTCGTGTAACAAGGTTTTTCCACGTGATAGTGGAAAAGGCAGACCTTGTCTTAACTATTTTATTTCAAAATGCTCTGCTCCGTGCGCTGGAAAAATCAGCCGTGAGGACTATGAGGAAAACCTCAGACAAGCGGTTGAATTTCTCAAAGGCGGCTCAGCTGAAACTCTTAAAAACCTAAGAGAAGAAATGGAGGAAACTGCCGAAAATCTTGAATTTGAAAAGGCGGCAAAAATCCGTGACAGAATAAAGTCTATTGAAAGAATCGGCAGCAGACAGAAGGTTGTTGTTGATGGCAGTATAAACGAGGATGTTTTCGCAATTGCCCAAAGTGAGGAGAAAGCCTGCCTTGCAGTACTCAGCTTCCGTGAAGGTCTGCTTGTCAGCACAGAGCACTTCATAATTGATAAAAGTGAAAATCTGCCTGACACAAGGCAGGAACTCATAACCTCATTTTACTCAATGGAAAGACAGATTCCACCACTTGTTGTTGTTGACGGCGAGGTTACCGATTCAGAGCTTGTGTCACAGTGGCTCAGCGAAAAACGGGGCAAAAAGGCGCAGATTTTCCGTCCTCAGAGAGGCGAAAAAGCGAAGGTAAGTGAAATGTGCCTTAACAATGCGGCACAGAAGCTGGGTGAATACTTAGGCAGAAAGGGTAGTGAAACTGCCGCCCTTGATGAGCTTGCAAAGCTACTCGGACTTTCCAAGACACCCGAGTATATAGAATCTTACGATATATCCCATACCGCAGGTAGTGACAATGTCGCTGGTATGGTTGTGTTCAAAATCGGCAGACCGTATAAGTCAGCATACAGAAAATTTTCAATCAAAGGCTTTGACGGTCAGGATGATTACGGTTCAATGAGAGAAGTAATCAGTCGCCGAATGAACAGATATGAAGAAGAAAAGGAAAGCGGTGAGGGCTTCGGAAAGCTGCCCGACCTGATTCTTCTTGACGGCGGTCAGGGACAGGTTAACGCAGTAAAACCTGTTATTGAAGCCTTCGGCTATGATGTGCCTGTTTTCGGTATGGTGAAGGATTCAAAGCACAGAACAAGAGCAATTGCAGACGGGGGAGAGGAAATTGCCATAAATTCTTCAAGAAAGGCGTTCACTCTCGTTTCCTCAATTCAGGAGGAGGTTCACCGCTTTGCAATTACTTATCACAAAAAAAAGCACAGCAAATCTAATATCGGTCTTACTCTTACCAAGATTGAAGGAATAGGTGAAAAAAAGGCGGCTATGCTTCTTAAAGAAATGAAAACTCTCACAAGGATAAAAAATTCCACAGTAGAGGAGCTTAGTAATATCAAGGGTATCAGCGAAAAAGATGCCCGTAATATAGTGGCTTATTTCAAAACAGAAAAATAATTAACTTTAATAATATGAAAAAACATCACATTAATGATAAAAAAATCTGTGAATACTATTGCCTTTTTTTAATAATCTTGATATAATTAGCAAAAACAAAGGAGGATTTAGTATGGTATCAGAAAGCCTCAAAAAGGTCCGCAAGGAGCATAAGCTTACCCAGCAGGATATAGCTGATGTTTTGGGTGTGGACAGAAGCACATATACTTTTTATGAAACTGGCAAAACTTCTCCCTCAATTGCAACACTCCAGAAACTTTCAAATATCTATAACGTAACAATCGGTTATCTTGCAGGTTATGAGGAAAACCGTCCTGAGCTTAAGGTTAAGCACATCAGCCCTGCAATGAACGCTCCCGATGTCGACCCCATTGCTCTTCTTACCAAGGATGAGCAGATTATGCTTATGTGCTACAGAGTTCTGCAAAACGATAAAAAGCAGGAAATTCTCAAGTACATCAAAAATCTCACAGTAAGCAGTGAAGAATGATTCGGTTAACTGAGTGCACTGCACTCTGATTAATAAAATTAAAACGGAGGTAACTCAAATGAAAAAGCTTATCGCATTATTACTCGCACTTGTAATGACATTCTCAGTTGCAACAATCGCTTTTGCTGCTGACGAAACAACAGCTGCTGACGAAACAACAACTGCTCCTTCAGGTGAAGGTGAAAGTGAAGCAGAGGGCGAATTCGACCTTGGTGAATTCCAGTGGATTCTTGACCTTCCTCTCTGGACTCTTAAGCCCATGCTTAAGGTAGCAAAGATCGCTCTTAAGTTTGTAAAGGTTTATCTTAAGCTCAGCGAAGTAATCGGAAACATTCCTGACGGTGTTGCTGATCAGATCGAACAGGCAGTTCTGGATATAATCGAAAAGACTCAGAACTCTGAAACAGCTCCGGCAGCTGCATAAATTACATAGCAAAATATAAGGCCGAAGGTTCGCCGGCACCCCATAAGGAAGTATTTCTTTAAAATGTGAACTAACCGCACAATAATGCGTTAAAAACCACCGATATGCGTCAGCATTATCGGTGGTTTTTGCCTTTTCTTGCACAATTATTTCGCATTTTAAAGTGCTTCGCAGTTT
>JAFWZS010000015.1 GCA_017522205.1 Clostridia bacterium | reverse complement strand
GAACCGTCGACCTCTAGCGTGACAGGCTAGCGTTCTAACCAACTGAACTACCGGGCCATTGGTGGGAACAACAGGGCTCGAACCTGTGACCCTCTGCTTGTAAGGCAGATGCTCTCCCAGCTGAGCTATGCTCCCATCTGTTCATCACCTCAGTGACGACTTGTATACTATACCAAAAAGATTAGGATTTGTCAATATCCTTTTTCAATTTTTTTGAAAAAAATCGGATTTTTTAAAGGCGGACATTGTTGGGTCCATTATCGAAGATACTGTCTTTATCTTCCTCTTCTTCAGGTACTGGCGGTAAAAAGAATCTGAAGATATATGAATATATTAATTTAAGTCTCAGGATATATGATTCCAACCTGAATATCAGAACTGAAAATGTATCCATAATCTCTACCTCCAAATCTTTTCTATATTATACTATGTGCTTTATATGAAGATATAAACAATATTTTAATATTTTTATAAAAATATACAGATAAGGGCGACACTTCGTAAGGAGGTTAAGCCTTAACTGCCTTGCGTAGTGTCGCCCAATGCTCACGTGTCTACAAACACATGAGCATTTTATTCTACCAATATCAAAGAGTCTTTTGTCAGATCAGGTTGTATTCCTCGGCAAGTTTTTTGAATGAAGGAAGTGATCGTTCAATCATTTCGGTTGAAACACAGTATGAAAGTCTCACATAACCAGGAAAACCGAAAGAATCACTGGGTACAAGAAGGAGATCATATTTCTTTGCTTTTTCGCAGAATGCGGTTGCACTTTCCTCGGGAGATTTCATAAAGAGATAGAATGCTCCATCGGGCTTTGCAAGGGTAAAACCGTACTCAGTGAAAGCATTAACAAGGATGTCTCTGTTCTTTTTGTAAACTGAAATGTCGCTTGTCATACCGGTGCATTCTTTTATAACAAACTGCATAAGTGAGGGTGCACAAACATAACCGAGGGATCTGCCGGCACCGCAGACAGATTTAAAAATCAGTTCAAAGCTTTCAACCTCATTTGGTACGAGTATGTAGCCGATTCTGTCACCGGGAAGGGAAAGTGACTTGCTGTAGGAATAACAGACAATTGTATTATCATAATACTTTGTGAGGAACGGCACTTTTATATCACCGTAAACAAGTTCACGATAAGGCTCGTCAGAAACAAGGAAGATGCTT
Source organism: Clostridia bacterium (assembly GCA_017522205.1). GTDB lineage: Bacteria > Bacillota > Clostridia > Oscillospirales > Acutalibacteraceae > UBA6857. The sequence goes on along the minus strand of JAFWZS010000015.1, from coordinate 24,574 downwards.
TTGCCGTATTCCTTCTGCTTTTCTCTGAGAATATCAGTCATAGCCTTAACGGTTTCTTCGCTTGTTACAACACCCGAGGGGTTGTTAGGTGAATTAAGTACAACTGCCTTTGTATGTTCATTGATCGCATTTTTAAAGGCTTCAAGGTCAATCTGCAGGTCATCTTCCTTGCATTTTACCTCAACCGGCTTTGCACCTGAAGCAGAAATGAATACCTGATATTCAGGGAAGTAAGGGGCAAAAATTATGATTTCATCGTCTTTTTCAGCAAGTGCTCTGAATGTGATGCAAAGTGAGGCAGCTGCACCTGCAGTCATATAGAAATTATTCATTGAAAATGAAGTACCGAAACGGCGGTTAAGGTCATCAGCGATTGCCTGTCTTGTTTCGTTGTCACCCACTGCTGATGTATATCCGTGGAGAGCACAGGGTTCCATTTCCAACGTAAGCTTACGGATAGTTTCATTAACCTTTTCAGGAGCAGGCACACTTGGGTTACCCAAACTGAAATCGTAAACGTTTTCCTTACCGATTTCGGCTGCTCTTTTTTTGCCGAATTCAAAAATTTCTCTTATAACGGAGCTTTTTGCTCCGAGCTCATACATTTCCTTTGATACCATAATAATCACCGTCACGTAAAATAAAATGTTAAAAGGTATTATACACCTAAGTGTGCTTTCAGTCAATTAATGAGAGGAGAAAAGTTGAAAAATGAGAAAATCCGTTAAATATGTAAATCCCCGATATGTCCGGGGATTTCATCAGTTCTTTTTCTTATAGCTCTTGCAGAAGTGGGGAATTGCCATTGAGTCGGGACTGGTCTTTTCGTGGGTTACTTCAATCTTCTCAAGTCTGCACTTGTTGCAATCCACGTGATATTCACATTCGTTTACTGAACAGGTTACGCCTTCGTTATGCATAAAAGCACCTCCATATTTTTTTACCGTTTTTCACGGTCAGTTTTAGTATAGGCGGTTTATACAATTTTATTCTTTTTTGTTGCTGCCAATAAGAGAGTTCGGGCGCCGATTGTCCATATTTTTCCTTGAAAAATATGGACAGTTCCGTTTAAAACGAAACAACCGAAAAGAAATCTGCTCCCTTGAGCATATTTCTTTTCGGTCATCGGCGCCCGGTCCTACCTTTTCATCAGACTGAAAAACGCCATCGGCAAAAGCCGATGGCGCAAGGTTTTTCTTATTTAACAAAGCCTACTACAGCTGCAATTGCTTTGATTATACCGTAAAGCATATTGTAAATAATTGAAGCTGAATCCTTAAGTCCTGTATTAACAAGAATCATATTTGTATTTTTGTCGATTACACTGTCGAGCTTTGACACGAAATCAGCATCAACATAGGGATTATTTGTATCATAAACAATCTGCTCTTTACCCATAAGAGTAAAGTCAAAGGTTCTTTCTCCGAGCATTGTAATTGTGGGAGTGAAGTAAGAAACGGTAACTTCAAAATTTCTGCCCTTTACGTCGGGAATTTCACCTGTAAACGGAATTTCCTTGCTCTCACCTGCTTTAAGTCTTACGGGCTTTGACGGGAAGGAAATGTCAAGTCCGTTTACGTTTACACTCATTACAAGTATATCCTTTTCAGCTGAAAGGTTCTTCACGATAAGCGCATCTGAACCTGCTGCAAGGTGTCCTTCTGTGCAACCCTTGAACTGTGCATGCACGCCGTGTGAAATGTTTGTGGTTGCATGGAACTGTGAGTAGCCCTTCATTGTTGTTACATCATAGCTTTCATCTGTGAAGAGAAGATTCATAGCAAGACTGCGTGTATAGTCATCGTTAAGTGTCATACCGTGGTAGTAGTTCTCAATAAACCAGGTATGGTACGGCATATATGAGGTTGATGCGTCGACTGTCATTGAGGGTGAAACCTGATAAAGACCTGTGTTCACCTTCTGAATATAACCGTCATTGAAGCGCTTTCCGAAGGGAGCTACCGTTGCACCCGTTGAGGATTCGATTGTTATGAGCATGTCTGCACTTTCACCGGTACCCGTAAAAACATTACAGTCATAGCCTGCAAGAATGTAAACATCAGTACCTGCTTCCTGAGCTCTCTTAAAGCCCTTGCCGAAGTAGTCTTTACCTTCAGGTGACATTACTTCATAATGCATCTTGTCAGTTTTTGCAATGAATTCAGCATCCTTAACGGGATCAAGATAACGCTCTTTCATTTCTTCATAATGCTTGAGCGGAATGAAATCCCAGATGCTTCCCCAATACTGAATTGTTTCAAGTGCAACAGGGAAAAAGCCTTTTACAACCGAATCTCCGATACCGAGATCAATTGTATCAACAAGCTGATGATAATCTTCTTCAAACATCATACCGTGTTCAAGAAAGGCAATTAGCTCAACTGCATTGAACTGAGTTTCTCCGTTATAAAGGTCGTAAGCTATCTGCGCACCGCCAAGAGCAGGAACAGTAAGAATGGCTTTGTTTACCTTACCTTCGTGACCGTAACGTGTAAGATAAGTGCCTGAAATCTGACCGCCGTGCGAAATTGCATAGATATTAACCTTATCTACCTTGTCTTTTTCAGCGCGGTTTCTGTTTGCGTGTTCAAGAACCTCGTCAACATAGCCTCTCAGCTTATCTGAAAGCTCAATTGCACCCATTCTGAAGTCGCAGGAAAAAGCATAAATATTTTCATAGCCTATTTTTTCGGCAAACAGCTCAGCAAACACCGGCTCAGGCTGATACTTACCGTCAGGATAAGCCTCTCTGAGAGCTGCAAAATTGTTCTCTTCAGCCTTGTCAACATAAGGATAAAGAGGTGTGACTGAGGTGCCGTCATTTTTACATGCAAGATCAGCAAAAATTCTGTTGAAGCCCTCGCCTACTCTTTTTGCATAGTAAGATGAATCGTTTTCCTTAAGGCTTTTTGCAAGTTGCTCAAGAAGTCCGACACTCTCTCCGTTCAGACCGTCACCGATAATTCCTAAAATGTCGCCCCAAACCTCAACCTTGTTTCCGTTTTCGTCAAGTTTGTGAAGACTTGTTGAAGTATAACCGGGAACAAGGATAAGGGGATACTTTTTCCATTCGTTTTCTTCCTTTACTGCAAAAGCGGACATAGTGAAAAGTGAAGCCACCATAATCACGCAAAGCAGTATTGCCAATGTTTTTTTCATGAAACCCATCTCCTTTTAATTTTGCACTTTATTTCTTTTTTAGCTTAGGCAACACAAGGCAGATACCTACCGCAAGAATTGCCACAACTGCAATTGTAATGGGGATTATATAATCTCCGTCGTTGTCCCCTGTAACAGGTACATACTGCATAACGTCTGCATCCATAGCAAACACCTGAAGGCATACAGCAAACACGCTGAGCACCATAAGTGCTGCCATCACAATGCAAATAATTTTAATCATCTTTTTCGACATCATAATTATAGTTCTCCTTGGAATTATTCCATATATCTTTTCATTTCAGCGCTCATACTGTCTTTGATTTTCTGAGCGTCATCTCTTGTTTTTGCACAGGCTGTGTAGTAAATTTTGATTTTCGGCTCTGTACCGCTGGGTCTTACAATTACACCGCAGGAATTTTCGAGAGCATAATAAAGCACATTCGATGAGGGAAGGTCAATAACCGTTTTTTCACCTGACACCTTACATATTTTTTCGCTCTTTTTATAGTCAGAAACCGAAAGCACCTTCATTCCTGCAATTTCTTCGGGAGGACAGTTACGAAGATTTTCCATAATCTCTCCCATTTTCACCATACCTGATGAGCCTTTGAATGCATAGTTGTCAAGTGCATTGAGATACATCCCGTGCTCGGCGTAAATGCCTTCCATAACCTCATAAAGGCTCTTGCCCTTAGATTTATAGTAAGCAGCCATTTCGCAGATAAGAGCGCATGCAACAACGGCATCCTTGTCTCTTGCATGAATGCCTGAAAGATAGCCGTAGCTTTCCTCCATACCCACAATGAATCTGTCAGCTTCGCCCTTAGCTTCAAGCATTGTTACAAATTCACCGATATACTTGAAGCCTGTAAGAAGGCTCTTTACCTCTGCACCGTATTTATTTGCAACGGCATCAACAAGGTTTGTTGTTACAAAGGATTTTACAACAACGGGATTTTCAGGAAGAAGTCCCAGCTCTTTTCTTCTTGAAAGAAGATATTCTGCAAGAAGCACACCAACCTCGTTACCGGTCATAAGCTTATAGCCGTAACCGGTATTTACGGCAATACCCACTCTGTCGCAGTCGGGATCAGTTGCAAGAAGAAGATCGCAAGGTTCTTCCTTGGCCATTTCAAGACCGCACTCGAACACCTGTCTGATTTCAGGATTGGGATAAGGACAGGTGGGGAAGTTTCCGTCGGGATTTTCCTGCTCTTTTACGATTCTTACATCCTTTATACCGATATCAGAGAGCACACGTCTTACGGGCTTATTGCCTGTACCGTTGAGAGGTGTATAGATAAGCTTCAGTCCGCTGTTCCTGCACTCTTCAAGGCTGAGGCAGCAGCTTTCAACGCTCTTGTAGAATTCCTCGTAAACCTCATCGGCAATATATTCTATAAGGCCCTTTTCTACGCCCTCATCAAAATCCATTGTTTTAACATCAGAGAACATATCCGTTTTCTGAATGAATTCATAAGTTTTTTCTGCAGCCTCGTCTGTCATCTGATAGCCTTCGGGGTCGTAGCACTTATAGCCGTTATATTCTGCAGGGTTATGGCTTGCAGTAAGAATAATACCACCCTTACACTTAAGCTTTCTTACTGCAAAGGAAAGCATAGGTGTGGGAACAAGTTCTTTATAGAAATAAACCTTTATTCCGTTTGCAGCAAGTACACCTGCTGCACTTTTTGCAAAGAGGTCTGATTTTATTCTTGAATCGTAAGCAATTGCAACTGCAGGATTTTCGTATTCTCCGAGAAGGAATGTTGCAAGGCCCTGAGTTGCCTGATTTACCGTGTAGACATTCATTCTGTTTGTGCCTGCACCGATAATGCCTCTGAGGCCGGCAGTACCAAAGGTAAGACTCTGATAAAATCTGTCTTCAATTTCACCTTCCTTGCCCTCAATGGCAGTGAGTTCTTCAATAAGATCCTTATCAAGAACTGCTTTTTCTCTCCATAAAGTGTAAAGCTTATTAATGTCGTTCATAACCTGCCTCCTATTGTTTTCTACTGTTTTTTATTCTACAACTAAAAAACAGTATTGTCAACATTCTGTAGTATTAATTATATTAATTTTACAGCCCTGCTATTGAATTTTTTGTAGAATAAGTATATAATTGTCTGGTATAATATTTTGAAAAGAGGTTTCAATATGAAAAAAGCAAAAATTGCTCTTGCTGCCTTGGGTGCAGCAGCTGCGGCAAACGCTGTTCATGCAGCTGTTTACCGTCCCAAAAAAGTTGACATCAAACCCCTTCCCGACGAAAAAGTTGACGTAGAAAGCTATCGCAGAAATCTTTCAAAGGCAATTCAGTACAAAACAATTTCATACAGAGAAACTGAAAGAGTAGATTGGAACGAATTCAAAAAATTCCACAAATTCCTTGATGAGGCTTATCCCCTTATTGCAGAAAACCTCACTAAGGAAGTTATTCCTCCCGCAAACCTTCTCTATCGTTGGAAGGGCACAAGAAGTGACCTTGAGCCTATCGCTCTTCTTTCACATCAGGACGTTGTTCCCGTTTCAAGTGGCACAGAGCAGGATTGGGAACACGGTGCATTTGAAGGCTACGACGACGGCGAATTTGTCTGGGGCCGTGGCGCTGTTGATATGAAAAACCACCTCATCGCTGTTATGGAATCAGTTGAAGCTCTTCTTAAAGACGGCTTTCAGCCTGAAAGAGACGTTTATCTTCTCTTCGGTGACAACGAGGAAGTTGTTGCTAACGACCAGAACGGTGCTCTTGACCTTATGACAACACTTAAGGACAGAGGCATCAGACTTGACAGTGTTCTTGACGAAGGCGGAGCTTTCATTCCTCTCAACATTCCCGGTGTTCTCAACAACAAAATTCTTGCAGGTGTAGGCGTTGCTGAAAAGGGTTATGCAGATATCGAAATTGTATGCAACGCAAAGGGCGGTCATTCATCACAGCCTCCCGTTCATTCAGCTCTCGGAGAGCTTGCTGAAGCGATCAGAGCAATTGAGGCAAACCAGTTCAAGGCTTCTTTCAACGAAAATATGAAATCTCTTATAGATTCAGTTGCAAGAGAATTTACATACCCTGTAAGACTTATCACCTGTAATGCACCTCTTCTTCGTCCTGCACTTCTTGAGGTCTGCAAGCAGATTCCCTTTGCAGCCTGCCTTGTAAGAACAACAACTGCAGTTACAATGGCTGAGGGCAGCCCTGCAGCAAACGTTCTTCCTCAGCGTGCTTCTGCAACAATCAACTTCAGAGCTATGCCCGGCACAACAAAAGATGACCTTGTTGCTCACATCAGAAAGGTTGTTAAGAACAAGGACCTTGAAATCAATATTCTCAATGCAAAAGAAGCTTCAAAATTCTCACCCACAGATTCAAGAAGCTTCAAGATTATCGAAGAGCTTTGCAAGAGCATTCTTCCCAACTCAATTGTTGCCCCCTATCTTGTAATGGGTGGCACAGATGCTTACCACTATGAGCCCATCTGCGAAAATATCAACAGGTTCGCTCCCTTCAGTCTTGAAATCGGTCTTCTCCGTTGTGCTCACGGCACAAATGAAAGACTTCCCATTTCCTGTATGGAAGACGGACTCATTTTCTTCAAGAATTACATCAGAAGAGCAAGTGCTGAAAACTGATAAAATCTACAACTCCACCGGTTTTATTTTACGAACCGATGGAGTGTTTTTTATTATAAGTTTTATGATAAAATCTTTTCAAAAACAACAAAACTTTAACAATGGTATGATATTATGACTTAAAATATATTTGCGGAGGTGCATTATGTTAAAAATTCTTGTTGTTGAGGACGACAGAGATTTAAATAAAAGCGTCTGCTCCTACCTTAACCGTTTCGGCTACAATGCTCACGGTGTGCTTAATGCGACAGGTGCTTTCGATTCAATTTACGCAAACAAATTTGACCTTATAATTTCAGATATTATGCTGCCGGGTACAGACGGAATTGAGCTTGCAAAATCAATCCGTGCTGTTGACAGTGAAATTCCCATTCTCTTTATAACCGCAAGAGACGATTTTGCAACAAAAAGAAAGGGATTTCAGGCAGGTATTGACGATTATATGATCAAGCCCATTGACCTCGAAGAGCTTCTTTTAAGAATTGAGGCGCTTTTACGAAGAGCAAAAATTGCCTCAAACAAAAAGCTCTCCATAGGAAATCTTACAATGGACATTACCGAACGCACAACAAAAATCGACGGCTGTGAGGTACATATGACAGCAAGAGAGTTCAACATTCTCTATAAGCTTCTTTCCTACCCCCAGAAAACCTTTACACGCTCGCAGCTTATGGAGGAATTCTGGGACACAGATACCTCATCAGGTCCACGTACAGTTGACGTTTATATGGCAAAGCTTAGAGATAAATTCTCCTCTTGTGAAGCCTTTGAAATTGTAACCGTTCACGGTCTTGGCTACAAGGCGGTGCTCAAATGAGACGCAAAAGAAAAGACAAACGAATAAAATACAGTCTTTTTTCATTCAAGCGTTTTATCTTTGCTTTTTGTGTTGTTGGTTTTGTTGTAACGGTAAGCTTTTTACTTTTTCTTAACCCCTCCTGGTTTTCCGAAAATGTTTACATTCCTGTTGACACTATCAAACAGAGAGCCATCAGTACATTTTTTAACATTCTTTTTCTCTGTCTGTCCTTTGCGATAATTGACAGCATAAGAAGAAGAATCAACTTCGGCAAACCCCTTGAAAAAATACTCGAAGCAACCCGTGAAATTATAAACGGCAACTTCAAAATCCGTCTTGAGCCTATACACAGACGTGGTTTCCGTAATGAGCTTGACGTTATTATGGAAGACTTCAACAAAATGGCTGAAGAGCTTGACGGCAACGCCTCGTTTAAAAATGACTTTATTGCAGACGTTTCCCACGAATTCAAAACTCCCCTTTCGGTTATTCAGAACTATGCAACAATGATTCAGGAGCCGGGGCTTGACGAAAAACAAAGACAGGAATATGCAAAAATTCTTTGTGACACCTCAAAAAATCTGTCTGAGCTTGTGTCAAACATTCTTAAGCTGAACAAGCTTGAAAATCAGCAGATTTTCCCCGAGAAAAAGCCCTACAACCTAAGCGAGCAGCTTTGCGAATGTATGCTCGTTTATGAAGCTCAGTTTGAAAAGAAAAACATCGATATAAAGCTTGACCTTGATGAAGACCTTATTATAAAAGCTGACTACGATTTGCTTTTGCATGTGTGGAACAACCTCTTTTCCAATGCTATCAAATTCAACCGTGAAGGTGGTAAGATTGAACTCACTCTCGAAAAACAAGGCAGATTTGCCGTTGTCAAAGTCAAAGATACGGGTTGCGGAATGACAAGAGAAACAAGCGAACACATTTTTGAAAAGTTCTATCAGGGCGACACCTCCCGTTCTACTCAGGGCAACGGTTTAGGTCTTGCTCTTGTAAAAAGAGTTATCGATATAACCGGCGGCGACATTCAGGTTCAGAGTGAAGTCGGAACAGGCACTGAATTTATTGTTTTTCTCCCTATGCAGTAAAAAATTAATTCCCATGAAAAGCTCATGGGAATTTTTTGTTATATTGGTTTATTCAGTTTCTGTTTCAGCCTTCGGTTCAATTTCAACTCTGACCTTACCTATACGGCGCTCGTCAACATTGAGAATTGTAAACTTAAGGTTTTCAAACTGAAGTTCGTTTTTGTCCTCGTCTTTGGGAAGGAAACCGAGATTGCTGATAAGAAAACCGCCGAGAGTGTCGTAATCGCCCTCAGGGATAATATCTCCCACAAGCTCGTTAACCTCTTCAATATAGGCCGTGCCGTCAATGGTGAAGATGTTTTCGCTTTCTTCAACAATTTCCTCTTCCTCGTTGTCGTATTCATCCTGAATATTACCGACGATAGCTTCAATAAGGTCTTCAAGAGTTACAATACCTGCTGTGCCACCGTATTCGTCAACAACAACCGCCATCTGTACTCTTTTTTCTGTCATTTCATCAAAGAGACTTCCGCAGCTTTTGCTGAAAGGTACATAATATGCATCACGCATATAGTCCTTGGGGCTGTCGCTTTGGGGGAAGTTGTCAGAGGAAATATATTTAAGAAGGTCTTTGATATATACAATACCGATAATGTTGTCCTGGTCTTCATGGTACACGGGAATTCTTGAATAGCCGTGCTCAATTGAAAGGTCAACAACATCCTTAAGGGTGTCTGTATCCTCAACAGCGACCATATCTGTTCTGTGAGTCATAATGTCGGAAACATCAATATCGTCAAACTCGAAGATATTGTTAATCATTTCCTTCTGCAGATTTTCAATTACACCTTTTTCCTCACCGACATCAACCATCATTCTGATTTCTTCCTCGGTTACGCTTTCTTCGTCGGCATTGGGATCAAAGCCGAAAAGACGCACAACTGCATTAGTTGAAAGAGAGAGGATTTTTACAAAAGGAGACGTAAACTTCTTTACAACAAGAAGTACGGGCACAACCTTATAAGCAATTGCTTCAGGCTTCTGCATAGCCATTCTCTTAGGTGCAAGCTCACCGAGAACAAGGGAGAAGTAAGACATAATTACCGTAATAAGCACAACGGAAACACCGTTAATAATTCCAACGGGTGCTGCGGGAAATTTCGCCATAACCGCATCGGTAAGCATTTCGGCAAAGGTAGTCGATGCACTTGCAGAAGTAAGGAAGCCTGCAAGGGTTACACCAATCTGAATAGTTGAAAGGAAGTTACTGGGGTTTTCAGTAAGCTTCATAATCTGCTTTGCCTTTTTGTTGCCTTCCTCTGCCAGTTTCTCAACCATATTGTCGTTAAGAGAAATGATTGCAATTTCGCTCATTGCAAAAAAGGCGTTAACTAAAATGAGTACGAACAGTAAAACAATTTGAAAGATAATACTTCCAGGGTCATCCATCTCGGATATTTCTCCTTTCGGGATTTAAATTAGATTAGTAGTAAAACTACAGTAAATTATTATACTACAATTACAGTAAAAGGTCAATGATTTAGCTTTAAATATTTTGCGAGGTGTATTTCATCCAACTTATAATATTTCTTTATGTTAAGCAACTCAATATAAATCGCTTTTCTTTTTTTCAATAGCGAACACTAAAATCGACGCAAACCAAAATAAAATATAAATGCAAACTGCCGCCGGTATAAATAATAGAATCCAAAATATCACTCTATAGATTTTTGCCATATCATCCGGAACTTGTTCAAAAAGAACACTGAAAACTACAAACAGCAGTATAGGCGCACACTTAACCGCTAAATTCCACCATTTTTTACTTACTAAAGAAACTTTTTGATCTTTATAATACACATGGGTTAAATTTGAAGATAATACAGGAACAACATTTATTATTTTTTGAAACACTTTTATCATCCTCCTTATCTATTTTTCACACAAAACCATACGGATACGAGCATCAAAATACTCGTACCCGAATTCATTTTAACCGTTAAGAATCTTAAAGATTTCTTTATTTGATTTATAAAGCTCTTTGTAAGCCTTGAAGTTTTTGTCGTAAACTGCTTTGTTTGCGGGGTTGGGCTTGAAGATTTTGTCAACCTTAATGAGCTTGCCTGCGTCGTCGATGCTGTCGATAATTCCAAGACCAACTGCGATTACAACTGCAGCACCAACTGCACCTACGTTCTGAGGACTGGGTACTGTTTCAACAGTTCTGCCTGTGCAGTCAGCAAGAATCTGGCTTGTTGAATCAGCAAGAGCACCGCCGCCTACAAAACGGATAATCTGTGAGGTTTCGGTTTTCTTTTCGATTGTTTCAAGGAACCAGCGAAGGTGCATACAAACGCCCTCTGCAACGGCTCTGATAAGCTCGCTCTTGCCTGTTTCAAGGCTGATGTTGAAGAACATAGCTCTTGCATTGGGATCTTCAAAGGGGCAACGGTTACCATGAAGCCACGGAGCAAAAATTACACCGTTTGAACCTGCAGGAACCTGCTCTGTAACAGCCGACATATACTGATAAAGGCTTGTGTACTGACTTTCCATATCTTCGGCAACATGAGTTTTCTTAAGGTAGATGCCGATTTCGTCAAGAGCAAGATGGTCCTTAACCCACTCAACGCACTTACCTGCAGTTTCAAGCTCTGCAAAGTAGTTGTAGTAGCCGGGACGTGCACCAACAGTTGCAGCAATCATTGCACTTGTATCAGCAAGGCTCTTATCAACAACGGTTGAAACCCAACCTGATGTACCAACATAAACGTGAGTGTCACGAAGGCCGACTGAGCCTGCACCAACACCGATAAGTGAAGCATCACCGCCGCCACCGAATACCATTGTACCGGGCTTGAGACCAAGCTCTGCAGCAGCCTTTTCTGTAAGTCCGCCAACTTTGTCTGTACTCTTGATAATGTTTGCAAGGTGGTCTCTGTTAACGCCGAACATCTTGCACATTTCAGGACTCCAGCACTTTTTCTTGATGTCGTAAATAAGAGTTGCGAAAGCTGAGTCCTCTGTCATAATGAACTCACCTGTCATTCTTGCGATAAGTGATTCCTTAACGTCAAGCCATTTATGTACGTGTCTGAAGTTTTCGGGCTCGTTACCCTTTACCCAGAGATATTTATAAACGGGGTCCTTAACACTCAGTGAAGCAGCGCCGGTAATCATAAGTGATTTAAGCACCTTAACGGCATTACCGCCTGCAACCTGAAGACCGTGAGCCATATATTCCTTAAGCTCTTTTCTTGCTCTCTGGTCCATGTAGCTCATTGCTCTTCTTACGGGCATGCCTTCTTTATCAACAAGTACAAGGCCCTGCATCTGTGAGCAGAAGGAGATGCCGTCGATTACGTCGGGGCTTACCTTTGCTTCTTCAATTACCTTTTTGGTGGTGTTGATCATCGCCTGCCACCATTCGTCAGGATCCTGCTCTGCACCGCCGTCAGGGAAAACGTAAAGCTCATAGCCTTCGCTTGCAGCGCCAACGAGGGTAATCTCCTTTTCAATTTCAAACAGACAGGTTTTTACACCTGTTGTTCCGATGTCGTAAGCAAGTGCGTATTTCTTCATTTTTTTCTTCCTTTCAGAATATTATAGATTTTCGTTCATTTTAAGTGCCGCTTTTATAAAGCGAAGGATATTCTCTATTACAAATTCATCCTTTTCAAAAATATCTTCCCCTGCATAGATTTTATATCTTTCAGAGTAGTAATCGCAGGCATAGGAAAACTGAACATTGATAAGGATGTTATCCACAAGATAAGCCGCCATTCCCGGGTCAATGTCCGTTCTGATTTCGCCACTGACCTGACCTTCAATTATTGCCCTTTTGTATGCGGCAGCAGTAAGGGTTTCCATATTTCTTGCAATCGTTTTTGCAAGGAAAGGGTCATTTTCACCCGTAAACTCGTTATAGAGCTTGACGAGTACACTGCTTTTTCGTGAGAATTCAATTGCGATTCTTATAAGCTTTTCGAGCTTTATCATCACATCCTCAGAGGAGTTGATTACAGCTTCAAGCACTGCTTCAAGATTGTTGATTCCGTAATTCACGCTGGTGAGGAAAAGGTCGGTTTTTGTATCAAAGTACTTATAAAGTGACCCCACACTTACCTCTGCCTTTTTCGCAATTGTGTTGATGTTGGCATTATTGAAGCCGTTGTTGGCAAATTCATTGACCGCAACATTAAGAATCTTTCTTCTTTTTTCTTCGGAAATATTGCTGAAGGTAGGCTTATAGTAAACAGCATCACTACCCATAGTTTTTCTCCTAACCTTTTGTTTTTTACATTTTATCAGTAAAAGAGGAAAATTGCAAGACTTTACAATCAGAAATTAAAGCCGTTATAACCCCAATGCTCAACCTCTTCGTATTTTATATAGATATTTGACGGCTTGATGCTGAGAATTGAGGAAATTTCTTTTGTGAGCTCTTCTGTAAGTGCATCATACTGGCTGTCACTTGCTTTTCCGAAAAGAGCAATTTCAACCATCGCCATAGGCTCTTTGTTGTCACCCTTGAAATAAAGGCGGCATTTGTCATCAAAGTTAAGCATAAGCCAGCTTTCACTTTTGCCGATATGTCTTATGGCTGTACCCATTTTTTCTTTCAGTAAAGTTTCTTTATCAGGTGTAATTTCAACTGATGTTTTTGTGTTGATAAAAGGCATTTTGATTCTCTCCTTTTACTTATTAAGTCTGTCCATTGCAGGTGAGTTCATAGCAAAGCGAAGAACGTTCATTGCACTTCTCTGCATTTCACCGAGAGTGATGCCCTCTTCCTTGCCGTAGGTTTTAAGAAGTGTGCCGTCAGAAATCCTCAAGGGAAGTCTTGATGCTCCGCCCGGCATAAGCACGTCAACCTGAGCACGAACCCTGTAAGCCTGATTCTTAAGTGCAGGAAATTCAGGGCTGTTTGAATCCTGCATCCACCAGTCTGTCATAACGTTACCCGTATAGCCCCATTCCTTACGAAGAACAGTTGTGCAAAGCTCATAGTTGTAGTGTCCCCATACTCCGTTGATTTTATTATACGAGGTCATAATATTCTGAGGCTTGCCTTCTTTCACGCAGATTTCAAAGCCTCTGAGATAAATTTCTCGAAGGGCTCTTTCTGAAAGGCGTGAATCGTTTTTGCAGCGGTTATATTCCTGATTGTTACAAGCGTAGTGCTTTGGACAAGCTGAGGTGCCGTTTTTCTGAATACCTCTTACATAAGCTGCTGCAATTTTACCGCTGAGCATGGGGTCTTCGGAGAAGTATTCGAAGTTACGTCCGCAAAGAGGTGTTCTGTGGATATTCATACCGGGGGCAAGGATAATATCACTGCCTTTTACAAGCATTTCCTTGCCGATTGCAGTAAGAAGCTCTTCAACCAGCTTTGTATTAAAGCTGCTGCTGAGAAGAGTACCAATAGGAATAAGTGAGCAGCTTGCTGAAAGTCTGAGACCTGAGGGACCGTCAGTTGTTGTAACCGGAGGAATACCCTTGTCTCTCATTGACTGAAGCACACCTGCAAAGCAGCCGGCATTACCGGGTGCACCAAGCTTGCTTCTCATTGTGTAGTCACCGCGGGTAATTGCTTCAAGCTCCTTAAGGCTCAGCTGAGCAACGAAATCTTCCATAGTAGCCTTGCCGTTTTTAACGTCTATAAGCTTGATACCCTTATCCCCTGTTATCTTTATACCTTCAGGGAGATTATCTGTGATTATCTTTTTAAGGTCTGTTCTTGAGGTGCAAACTGCTTCCTTTTTGATTTCATAGCCGCTTTCACCCTTTTCAGCCTTGATTTTGCTGAATGCAAACTTGGGTGCTGAGACCTGAGAAAGCTGCTCAAAAAGCACATTTTCAGCATTTTCATAGGTGTAAACTGTTTCAGCTGAGCGAACATCCTCACCCACAGCAAAGCCGTATGTACCCTTTTCAATTACATAAGCTGACCTGAAGCCTGTCTTTCCGCTTTCGTCGTATGAAGCAAGACTTCTCATTGAAATTTCAATTGTAAGCTCTTCTTCCTCACCGACTGTGAGCACCTTTGTTTTGCCGAAGCCTGCAAGTTCACGGTAGGGATTGCCGAGAACACCGCAGGGCTTTTCAACATAAACCTGAATTGCAAGAGCGCCCTTATATTCGCCAACATTTTTAACCTTATATCTGAAAGTAAATCCGTCTTCTGTTCCTTCTGCTGAAACAAAGGTCTTTTCAAATTCTGTATAAGAAAGACCGTGACCGAAGGGATAAAGAACCTCATTCTGTCTGAAGGTTTCAAAATATCTGTAGCCTACATAGATATCCTCAACATAGTTGTTGAAATCCTTTGCACCAAAATCATTTGCACAAGGATAGTATTCATATTTTTTAACTGAAGTTGCAGGAAGCTTACCAGAGGGTGTTGCCTTGCCTGAAAGAAGGTCAGCAACGGAGTTGCCGCTTTCCATACCGCCCTGCCAGACTATAAGGGCAGCATTGATTTTGTCTCCGAAACTTTCCATCCAACCGAAATCCATCATACAGCCGATATTGAAAACAATAACGGTCTTACTGAAACTTGCAGTCACCTTTTCTATAAGCGCAAGCTCATCATCGGTCATATAATAGCTGCCCTTTTCGAGAACGTTTTCTCGGTCCTCACCTGATGAACGGCCGATTACAACAACTGCATAATCTGAGCTTTCTGCTGCGTTTTTTACGAGCATTTCGTCAGCGGGCATTTCGGGATAAAATCTTGGCCAATGACCCCACACACCGTGGTCAACAGGATTTTCTTTGCACCATTTTTCGTACGCTGCTGCAAGATTTTCGTTAAGCTTAAGGCTTTCACAGTTTCTGATGCCTTCAAGAAGGTTTATTGCATAAGGCTTTACAACGTCACCGCCTGAGCCGTAGCCGGTGTAGAACCAATCGTTCTGCACTCTGCCGAAAAGTGAAACCGTGCTGTCATTTTTAAAGGGAAGTGTACCGTCATTTTTAAGAAGCACTGCACCTTCTGCTGCTGCCTTTCTTATAAGCTCGGGCATACCGGGTGTTACTGTTTTGTCGGTTGTTTTACCGGCATTTTCTGACTGTGAAAGTTTGTTGAATGCTTTTACAAAAGCTGCTTTAATATTCATATTGTCTCTCCTTAATCAATATCTAAAATGGCTTTGAATTTATGTGAATTCACTTCATTTACTATAACTGAAATCACAATAATTCCTACTGCAAGACCTGCCGCAATTCTGAGCGTCTGTGTAAGGGTATATTTGAAAAGTCCCATCTGTCCCACAACAAAATAATAGGTTGTGTAATAAAGCTTACCTCCCGGTACAAGCGGAATAATTGAGCAGGCAAGAATGGGGGTAGCCGGTGCTTTGAGCACTCTCGCCATAATTTCTGCATAGGCTGTTGCGGCAAGGGCAGGGAAAAAGTTCTGCATAAACTCGTGGTCGAAAAGCTCACAGCATATTACGTAGACTATGCAGGTTATCATTCCGCCCATAGCGTTAAACAGAGTTCTTTGCGGATTCGATTTAAAAAGAAGGGAAAATCCCAGAGTACCGATTGTACCCGAAAAAATTATTTTTATAGCTTCCATATAATCCATTACCGCACCTCCTTAAAGAATGTAGCCCGAAAGCAGAAGGGGTATTGCAAAGCCGCATGCGATGGACATTGCGATAATTATGGACTCAAGCAGTCTCAGAAGGCCCGACATTACATCACCGCAAAGCATTTCCCTGACGGAATTTATAAGCATCAGTCCGGGAATAATGAGCATAATGTCGCCTATCATAATTGTGCCCGGGTTATCACCGAAGCCGATTCGCACAAAAATCAGTGCAAGTGTACCCGCAAGCGCAGAAGTCAGTGCCGTAAAGAAAAGACGGCTCATTCCCCTTGCCTTTATATAGGCATTCATAAGGTAAATTATAAGGCCTATAGGTGCAGCCGCAAGGGCATCGAGAACAGTTCCGCGAAAGAATATTGTAAAAGCGGAAGCCGCAACAATGTGTCCTATACATGCTTTTACGCTGAAGGTTTTCTCTTCCGAACAGATTTCATTAAGCTCTTTTCTTGCTTCGTCAATATCCGGAGTTTCCTCACAAATTTTTCTTGAAAGCGCGTTAAGCTTTTCAAGTCTGCCGAAATTGGTGGAATAGGCATAGATTCTTCTTGTCTGAGTGTGAGGCTGACCGTTATCCTCAATAACCGTTGCTGTTATAAGAGAGATAATGGAAAACACCTGCGCTTTTTTTATGCCGTATGCATAGCATATTCTTATAACCGTTTCTTCAACACGGTTAATTTCAGCAGAGCATTTAACCATACTTTTGCCAAGGTCAAGCGCAAGGCTCAGCACTTTTTCCGCATTTACATCATAATCAGTCATAATTTTCTCCCTAAAATTTCTTCGCCTTTTATTATAAACTTTCCTCGGGTTTATGTCAATATAAAAGCAGTTTATAGAATTGATAAAATGAAAAGACTGCCGTGAATTATCACGACAGTCTTACCGTTTTTATCAGAATACGTCCTGGAATGTAAGGACACTGAAAATCATTCTGAAGAATTCTGCAATCTTATCAAAGAATGCTACAAATTTTGCTCTGAATGAAGTATCTTCCTTGGGTTCTTCTTTCGGTTTTTCCTGCTGAGGCGGGTTCTGAGGAGCTACCTCAAATGATTTGTAAGCTTCAAGCTTTACATTGTTATCTTCGGGGTCATCATCAGTAAAAGCGCTCTTAATAAAAGGAGAAAGCATATACGTTATGAACAGAATATTCTGCTCAAATGAATCGTGAATACCTGCAATATTTGCGTAAAGATCTTTAGGCATCTGTCCGAAGAAGGAAGGCTCAAGCCTGTTCACCAGGAATTTAAGAAGTGCAGCATATTCATCCGTGCTGACAGCATAAAGACAATAGTTCATTGTTGCTGCAAGGCTGTTAACTGTTACAGAATACTCTTTGCTGTCAAGTCTGAGCCCCTCCCTGCCGGTAATATGAATTTCATAAAGAAGTGCAGCCAGATCGAGAAGGTTTTTGTAAACAGAATCAACCATTCTGCCGCCATAGCTTTCAACAATTTCTTGCAGAGAGAAAACTTCAACCATTACCGAAACTTCATTGCCGTCGGCATCCTTCTGGGTAACAGGATTTCCGTTACTATCCCTTTTCTTAATGCTTATTGATACTCTTTCTTCTTCAATATCGGACAAACCCTCTGTATACAGAGGAAATTCGATAACATTTTCGAGCTTTCCACCCATCTTACGAAGAATATGATAAATCTCTTCATTATTTTCAAGAGTTACATCAAAGATATCACAGAGTATTTCATCAGAAATCTTTTGAGTGAAAAACTTTTTGATTCCTTCAATGTACATAATATGCGCATATCCCATAAAATCTGCATCTGCCTTTGCAATGGCTTTACTGTCTATACCGTAGGAAGCAAATTTTGATGTATCGATTTTTTCAATTGCTTTTGTTTCAAAGTTAACACCTGATTTTGAAAAATCAACAACTCTGTAGGAGACAGGGAAGAGATTAAGCGCCGCTGTAACAACTTCATAAAATACTTTGCCGTTATCGTTTTCATACTTCATAATATCCTGTGCGTGGCTGTGACCTGAGAAAACATATTTTACATCATATTCGCAGAAAAGGTCTTCAAGGCCAAAGATATTACTGATAATTGCTCCTTCATGCATAAAGTCAAAGGCAAAATGCTGAAGAAGGTTGTGATGCATAACTGCAACAAGGTGTTTCTTGTCACTCTTTGCCTTCTGACACTGAGCTTTAATCCAGTTTACACGTGCTTCATCAAGCTGATGTCCGCTGAGTTTTTCACCGGTTGTGTCAATCATAAGAAGTCTGTAGCCGCCATCAATATCAACGGTATACGAAGCTGAAGCACTATCCTGAGCTATAGCCTTGTCATAGCCGAAATCCTTGTAATACTCTTTGAACTGAGCCTTTGTAAAAGAAATCACATCGTGATTGCCGGGAATAACAAAAACTGATTTTTTTGAAGATATTTCAAAGGCCTTGAGCTTTTCGACCATAGCAGCAGCATCGGTTTCAGAGCCGCTGTCTGTAAGGTCGCCTGAAATGATGACATATTTCTCATCTGAAGCAGCTGCCTGACTGAGGAAAGCGTCAAGAACAGCTTCTGATTCATAGCGAAGCTGACCTGTTGCAACCGCATGTGCATAGGTCTCCTCATTTTCTACAGAAGCGGGAGCGGGAGCAACAGTAACACTTCTTTTAACTGTTTCTGTAATTTTGCTGTAATGTGTATCACTTGCAATTATAAATGATACGCCTTCTTCTGCTGCATATGACATCATTGCTGATATTGAAAAAATCATAGTCAGCACAAGAAGAATTGAGATAAGTTTTTTCATAGTTGTTCTCCTTTATTTTATTGATTTTATAGCCTCAGCCTCTACAGAAAGACCGTCTTTGTATTTCTTAAGGAAGCTGTCAAAACCTTTTTTTCTTTCCTCGTCGGGACTTACCGTTGAACATTCCGCATCCTTGAAAGCTTTTTCTTTAAGAAAATCTTCAAGTGTTCTTACCTCACTGCAAAGTGAGTAAAGAGCAAGAAGTGCCATACCGTAAGGTCCGCCTTCGCCTGCAGTTTTCATAACCGAAACGTCACAGTCAAGAGCCGCTGCAGTAATCTGCTGTCCAACACCCGGATAGATATAAAATCCACCGTGGCCGTAAAGCTCGTCAATTGCTACATCTTCGTCCTTAAGAAGCTCAAAGCCGATTCTGAGAGTAGCCATTGCCGAATAAAGTTCAGCGAGCATAAAGTTTTCAAAGGTAAATTTACTTTCAGGTGTTCTGAGAAGGAGAGGTCTTCCCTCCTTGAAGCCTGTTACGGGCTCACCCGAATAGTAGTTATAGCTTACAAGTCCGCCGCAGTCGTAGTCTGCCTTGCTTGCAGCCTCGTACATAAGGTCGTAAACCTTACCCTTTTTTACATCACTGCCAAGCATTGAAGCAAAGCTGTGAAGCACGCCGCCCCATGCATTGATGTCGCTTGTGCAGTTGTTGCAGTGTACCATAGCAACGGGCTTACCTGTGGGAGTTGTTACCATATCAATTTCGGGATAAACCTTTGAAAGGCTCTTTTCAAGTACGAGCATAAGAAAGACTGATGTGCCTGCTGAAATGTTGCCGGTTTTTACTCTTACGGAGTTTGTTGCAACCATACCCATTCCTGCGTCGCCCTCACCGGGTGCAAAGGGAATGCCGGTTTCAAGCTCACCGCTTTCATCAAGAAGAGCTACGCCCTTTTCAGTAAGGTATCCTGCATTTTCACCTGCAAGAAGAACCTTGGGAAGAATTTCACGAAGCTTTTTTGAAAATCCTTTTTCCTCATTGAGCTTTTCAAAAACCGCAAGCATATTTTCGTCATAGTCATTTTTTGTGCTGTCTATAGGGAAAATACCTGAAGCCTCACCGATTCCTACTGCATTGATGCCGGTAAGCATATAGTGTACATAGCCTACAAGAGTTGTTACATAAGCAATTTCCGGAACATGAGCTTCTTCGTCGATAATAGCTTCATAAAGATGAGAAGCAGTCCAGCGCTGAGGAATGTTAAAGCCTAACTTTTCTGTAAGAATAGCGCTTGCCTTTTCAGTTGTGGTATTTCTCCAGGTTCTGAAAGGAACAAGAAGTTTTCCGTCTTTATCAAACGCCATATAGCCGTGCATCATACCCGAGATACCTATGGCACCGATTTTCTTAAGAGAAACTCCGTACTTATCTTTTACATCTGCTTTAAGGTTGCTGTAGCAGGTTCTTAGTGCGGTATGAATCTCATCAATTGAATAAGTCCAGTAGCCGTCAAGAAGCTGATTTTCCCATTCGTAGCTGCCACTTGCAAGAACGCCGCAGTCTTCATCAATAAGAACAGCCTTGACTCTTGTTGAACCGAATTCAATACCGAGAGCTGTTTTTCCGCTTTCGATTATTACTTTTTTATCCATACTTTACCTCATCTGTAGTAAACTTCGCCAAGCTTAAGGTCACGCTTGAAGTCAGCTATGTTTGTGTTCTTGCCGATTACAACAGATTCAATACCCATTGCGTCAGCCCAGTCACAAAGCTGCTTTGAAGTAAGGTCATAAGAGAATGCTGTATGATGAGCACCGCCTGCAATTGTCCAAGCCTCTACGCCTGTATAGAAATCGGGCTTCGGTACCCAGAAGTTTGTTGCTGTGGGAAGTGAAGGCATTTCCTTTTCTGTCTTAACGCAGTCAACCTCGTTGATAATGAGACGGAAACGATGTCCGAGATCAACAAGTGAAGCTGCAACGCCTTCGCCCTCTTTGCTTGTGAAAACAAGTCTTGCAGGGTCTTCACGTCTGCCCATTGAAAGGGGCTTGCACTTGATTGAGATGTCGCCTTCTGCAATTGAGGGACAAATTTCAAGCATGTGTGCCTGAAGAATACCTTCCTTGCCGGGAACAAGATTGTATGTATAGTCCTCAAGCATTGAAGTACCCTTTGCGTCCTTCATACCTGAAGTCATAATCTTCATAAGTCTTACCATTGCGGCAACCTTCCAGTCACCCTCTGCACCGAAGCCGTAGCCCTTTTCCATAAGTCTCTGAATTGCAAGACCGGGAAGCTGCTTAAGAGCACCGAGATCATCAAAGTGAGTTACAATTGCCTGATAATTCTTTTCTTTAAGGAAACGCTCGAAGCCGATTTCAATCTGTGCCTGAGCTTCAACGTGGCGTCTGAATTCAGCTGCATCTCTGCCCTCAAGAAGAATTGTGTATTTGTCGTAATACTCGTCTGTAAGAGCTTTTACGTCTGACATTGAAACAGCATCAACAGCCTCTGCAATATCGTTTACGGGATAAGCATCGATTTCCCAACCGAATTTAAGCTGTGCTTCAACCTTATCGCCCTCTGTAACTGCAACGTTACGCATATTGTCTGCAACACGCATTACACGGATGTGACTGCTTTCGATAATACCGATTGCGGTACGCATCCATGAAGCAATCTTCTTCTGCACCTCGACATTTGTAAAGTGGCCTACAACGATTTCTCTCTGAATTCCCATTCTTGAAAGAATGTGTGCATATTCTCTGTCGCCGTGAGCTGACTGATTTTCATTCATAAAATCCATATCGATTGTGTCATAAGGAATTTCCATATTGAACTGAGTATTGAAATGGAGAAGAGGCTTTCTGAATTCCTGATGACCAATAATCCATGACTTTGCCGGTGAGAAGGTGTGCATCCAAGTAATTACACCTGCGCATTCGTCGTCAATATTTGCCTCATTGAAGGTTTTTCTGATAAGCTCGTTTGTAATGAGAGTAGGCTTCCACACAATTTCAAAGGGAAGAACACCGCTTTTGTTAAGTTCTTCAACAATAATCTGTGAATGCTCAGCCACGTGTCTTAAGCATTCGTCACCGTAAAGATCCTGTGAGCCTGTGCAAAACCAGAATTTATATGCTTTGTTCATAGCAGATTTCTCCTTATAATTATATAATACCATACTAATATTACCACTTTAGTAAACTCTTGTCAACGAATTTCAGCCGATTTCACTCCCCTGCACCTTGCTTTTTTTAATAATTTATAATAGAATGTGCTCAGAATGTAAGGAAAGGAAGATTCAAATGGATATAAAGGAAATCAAAGAAAAGATGCACAGCGGAGAAATATATTATCCCAGCGGTGATGAGCTTATGGAAGAACAGCTCAGTTATGTAGATAAGCTCTACGATTTCAATAATACCAGACCTACCGAGCTTTCTAAACGTGAAGCTATGCTCAAGGAGATGCTTGCTGAAATGGGTGAAGGCTGCTATATTGAGCCGCCGTTTTACTCAAACTGGGGTGGTCATCACGTACATTTTGGCAACAACGTTTATGCAAACTTCGGTCTTACTATGGTTGACGACACTCACATTTATGTCGGCGACTGCACAATGTTCGGACCTCACTGCGTAATTGCAACCGCAGGTCACCCTATTGACCCTGAGCTGAGAAAAGAGGCTTATCAGTTCAATATGCCCGTACATATCGGTAAAAACTGCTGGCTGGGCGCAGGTGTACGTGTAATGCCCGGCGTTACAATCGGCGACAATTCCGTAATCGGTGCGGGAAGTGTTGTAACAAAGGACATTCCTCCCAATGTTGTTGCTGTAGGTGTACCCTGCAAGGTTCTGAGAGAAATAAACGAAAGAGACAAAGAGTACTATTTCAAAGACAGAAAAATAGATTATTCTGCATTATAATTCAAATTTTTCAGTTTTTTTGAATTCATCTACAATATTCGACACAAAAGCACTTGATTTTCCTAAAATTTTGTGATATTATTTCACTACCAAATATTGTGAATAATATTAACAGGAGAGTGGAGAAAGTGCTTGATAATATTGATATTTTCAAAACTGATAAAAAACGGAATATTGAATTTAATTCACTAAATAACACAACTGATTTTTATGAGCTTGAGCATATGGTTACAGATATAATCAAAGAAATCGGTGTACCCGCCCACGTAAAAGGCTACTGCTATCTCAGAAGTGCCATTATGCTCACCTCACGAAAGCCTGACCTTATTTATGCAATGACAAAAGAACTTTATCCTGCTGTGGGTGACATTTATGACACCACTGCCCAACGGGTTGAGCGTGCAATCCGTCACGCAATTGAGCTTGCCTGGGACAACGGAGATATGGATGTGCTGTCGGCTTATTTCAGCTACCGTATAAGAAAAAGTACAGATAAGCCCACCAACTCTGAATTCATTGCAACAATCAGTGATATAGTGAGACTTGAAATTAAATAAACAAGAAACCATAAGTGCGACGCATGGCTCTTATGGTTTCTTGCTTTATTTTACCAGTGACTAACGCCACATCCGCAGTCCTTCTGAACTTTGAAAATTTTCCAGAAGAAGTTTGCAAAATCAAAGAGGAATCTTTCAAAAGCAGATTTACTGTGGCAGAAGCAATCACACTTTCCTATTGCAGGATTTGTAACGAAGTTGCATACATCACAGTTTCCGTTATGGTTCTTGTCTATATGACCTGGTGAAGGGATCTTTTGAGAATGAGTGGTTTTACCGCAATTTAAACAACGGGTATACTCAGTGTAACCATCTTCCGTGCATGTAGCATCTTTTCCGCCAATGGTAATCACGTCGTGAGGTCCGTAAACAATATTACCGTCACCGTCCTTCATAGGCTCAGTTTTTACTTCTATACAGCCCTCATTGATACAGCGGTAAGTACCAATATTATATGCCAGACATGAAAGTGATTTTTCTTCAGATATTTTTTCCCAATTATGATTATTGGTTGCATCTTCTTTTTTCACTCTGACAGCCGCTTCACATTGTCTGCACACATAAATTATATATCCTTCACTGTGACAGGTAGCCGCAACTTCATTAGTTGCATAATCGTTGTGTTCACAACCCGGTCCCTGCTCTTCTGCCGCTGCATCTAAAGGAGTAACAAAGCTCCAGCAAGACGCAAACATTAATATCGATAAAAACACCGAAAGTGTTTTTCTTATTATTTTATTCATATTTTTAACCTCCTGTTCGTTTCATCACTATAAAACAAGTAATGTACACCCCTACATACGACTATTGTAACACAAAGTTCACAAATATTTCAACTGTCATTTTCACTAATGAAACAGTTATTCATATGTGAAAATTGCCATTAAAAATGTCCTGTCTTTCGACAGGACACCAGCTTGTCGAAAAAGCAGTTTTCGACAAGCTGGCAGACTGCCGAGAAATGTACAAGATAACCTTTTCTTTGTCCCGAAGGCGTACAAAGGTACTCCGAGTGGGCAAAAAAAGGTCAAAACAATACTAAAATCGCACAAGGTTCGACACTTTGTGCGATTTTCAGTTAAGATCAAATTGGATAATTATTTATTTTTTATCG
>JAFWZS010000014.1 GCA_017522205.1 Clostridia bacterium | reverse complement strand
AGGCACCTCAACCTCTGCTGTGGCAGCGGTATCCTCGTCGGCAATGCGACGGCGAAGGGCAAACATAAGGAACGGCTCCACCTGCATAAACACGAACACAAGCACCGCCATGATCACTGCATAAAAGATATACAGCGCAATAGGTGCACCGAGGAACATCTCGGCAATAACCGCATGGATAAGAACCGCCGTGATGGCAAGCCCGATAATTACGGAGGCTACGTATCTTGACGGATAGGCTTTCATAATCGGCACACCGTAAAGCGGAGCGAGCATACATACCGTCATACCGAATCCAATGAGTACGCAGGCGACATAGGAAAGTGCGGGAACGTATGCAGACACAAGCATTACAAGAAAACCGAACCCACCGAGTCCGACAAATATGGGCGCCATGCGGAAGGGATGAATGTTCGCCTTCTTATGAAGAAAATACATAGTAAAGCTTGAAAGAGCCACTACTAAATACATAATAGACACGCCGTGCTCGACCTTGCCTACAACCGCAGGACCGCCAACGCCCATCAGCGCAGCAATGAAAGCAATAAGATAAGCCCCCCACATCATCTTCTTCGGTGGGACAAGACCGTCGCTCTTTTTCACAAACTGCGGCAGATGCTCCTTTCCCGTGGGCATACGGAGAAAGAAAATAAACAAAAGTACAAGCGCCGCTACCATTCCAAAGCGGAAGGTGGAGAACGGGATAGATACCACCTCATTCTGAACAAAAGCGATCAGGAACACCGCTATGCCGTAGCCGAAGGTCAGATACTTGATACTGCTTTTTTCAGAAAAGCAGTTGACCACAAGGAAGGTCTCAAAGCCGATCATCAGACAGCAACAGAAAATCTGCAGGTAAATGTTAAAGCGCAGGATATCGTCCGGCAGAGGGAGAAAGAAAGCGATTGCCGAAAGGAGCGCAACACCCGTAGCGATCCGCTGTATCCACACGATAATCTTCGGTAAAAATATCATCGTAAGGATGCCCAGGATGTAACAAACTGCTGTCAGTGTGGTACCGTAATCGATGTTAATGGGTAGTGGGATTTTCCCGTCCGCTGCCGAGGACGGTTCAAGGAAATAATAAATAAACCCCATCTGCCAAAAGCTGAACATAGAGAAGCAGACGAGCATCCAAAGTGGAAGCTCTATCCTCTTTTTCTGGTTTTCTATGAGAGTTTGGTGATTCATAAAGTGCACTTCCTTTTTTTGCCGAAATAATCGCAAAACCGTAAAAATCTCAAATTTTCTGATAAAACCTACCCGAAAGGGTGAGTTTTTCCTAAAAACCCCCCGAACGGGGGGTACAAAGTGAGTAAAAAAATCAATATAATCAAATTACATTAACAGATTTATCCGCTAATATTATAAATCAGATTTTTAAATTTTTCAATAATATGTTGGAAACACTACCCAAACAGGTAGTATATTTGTTTAATCCACTTGTTTCGGGTAGGTTACAATTTTAGCTTGATAAAGTATAATATTTTCAAGGAGGTGGCTTATGGGAATACTGAACTATTTTGAGTATATGGCTTTGGCAGAAAGCGAGCATAAGCGACTGCTTGAAGCTTATCCTGAGCTGAAAGCCTTGTCAAAACGTGAGCTTGAGGTTTTTGCTCAGCTGCTTACCGACAAAACGCAGGCACAGATAGCCAATGAATTGTTTATTACACATTCTTCCGTACATTTTCATTGTAAAAATATATATAAAAAGCTTAAAATCAACAGCAGACGACAGCTGTTAATAAAATACAAAGACATATAAAGGAGGAAGCATTATGGGATTTTTGGAAAGAGCCATCAGACGTGGCGTAAGTGAAGGCATAGGCAAGGCGGTGGGCCAGGCAATCACCAAAGCTGTTGAGCCAACTGCTACTGAGCTTGCCAATAAAGCCGCACAGCATTTTGATAATGCCGCACATCAGAACAATCAGCAGAAAACACAAATTTCATCGGGCCTTGAGGGAGCCTTTGCAAACCTCGAAAGAGCTGCACAGGGCTATGCAACTGAGATGAGCAAAAATATCAAAGTGTGTCCGAACTGCAATCAACCGTCGGATAAAGAAAAGACCTTCTGCCCTTCCTGCGGCACAAGGCTTCCGGAAACGACCGTCTCCGAAGGAGCTGTCTGCACGGAATGTAACAAGCAAAATCCCGTGGGAGCCAAATTCTGCGATGCCTGCGGAGCAAAGCTTCCCGCGGCAATCGCCGAGGAGCAGGCTCAGGCTGACCGCAACGCCGCTGTAATAGCAGAATGGGATACAAAGCTTCCGCAGTATCCCAAATGGGACTGCGGAGGCGCAAATTACTGCATAGAGGATATGGATGGTTATATCAGATTTTCTGCCGATTTCGAGGGTAACCGCTTTGCAGCCGAGCAGGCTGTTGCACAGTACAGAAAAGCACTTGTGCAGAACGGCTTTATTCAGGCAGGACAGTACCCGAACATTGCACACCTTTACAAAAGGGTGAACGGAGTATGCTATCACGCAGATACAGAGCACTGCTTTGAGGGTGACCCCGACTGCCCGAATATTTATTTTAATATTGACGAGCCGACAGGCGGATATGATTATGTAAAGCCCGAGCCTAAAAAACAGGTAGGGCTGAAAGACCTGTTTAAATTTTAAATAAAAGGAGGAAAAACAATGAAGAAATTTTTATCACTTTTACTTGCGGTGCTGATGCTGTTTCTGCTCGCTGCCTGCGGTGATGAAGGTGGAACAGAAGCAACACAAAACGGAGAAAATGACCCCACCGTCGATGCTCAGGATGTAGTTGACAAGGTGCTTGAAGATGCCGAAGAACACGAAGCCTTCAGTCAGGGTGCAGTTGATTATTTTTTGAGAAAATCAGTAGGCTTTGAGCTTTCTGCTGTTGAACCCGATTTTCAGTGGAAACTTAAAAGCAATTATTCCGCCTACGGCGACGATCCTTCTACGGGAAGCGGTCATGCAGTAATCAATTTTACCAAAGCAGAGGGTGAGATTACTGATGAAGAATATGACAAATGGTTCAAAAAGCTGTTTGATACTACCGCCAAGGCATCCGATGACGGCTACAATATCAAGGGCTATGAATTTGCCGATGCGGAAAAGGCACTCAATGAAACCACTCTTGAAGATTCACTCAAGGGCTTTTTGCAGGGTTGGGCATTCAAAGTTGACGGTAAAATTTATGTGGTATATGTAAGTCGGGAGTACGACAACAACAAAGACAGTGAGCTTGGTAAACTGTTTTATTATGACGGAGCAAAGGTTGATATCGGTGTAGGTCTGCAAAAGAGTTTATCATCCACACTTGACGAGGCAGAAAGCTATCTCTCAGAAAACGAAGATGAAGTAAAAGAAGCTATAAGCGACTTTTTCAATTAAAAAGGCAAATTAAAACAAAGGAGGAAAAAATAATGTTAATTTGTAAACAATGTAACGCACAGGTAGAAGACGGTTTAACTCACTGCTCTTCCTGTGGTGCACCCTTGGAAGTATCTGCTGAACAGACATCACCCGCACAGCATGATATTTCTGCAAAGCTCACCGAGCTTAACAATACCGCAGACACAACCTCAGATTATTCACCCGAGGATATTGAAAACAACAAGGTTATGGCAGTTCTTGCTTACATAATTTTCCTTATTCCTCTTCTTGCGGCAAAGGACTCACCCTATGCGAAATTTCATACTAACCAAGGACTTGTGCTTTTCATCGGAGCAATACTTTCATCCGTAATAGCGGCTATTCCCATTATCGGCTGGATTATTGCCCCGATTGCAGGTCTTACCATAACGGTGCTTGCGGTAATCGGTATAGTAAACGCACTCGGCGGAAAGGCCAAGGAGCTGCCGATTATCGGAAAATTTAAGATTCTTAAGCCATAAGCAATCCCGCAGGCAAATGCCTGCGGGACAAATTTTATTGTTAGGGTGGCGAGTGTAATATTTTTTACAATCGCATTATCCTTTCGTGTTCTTAACAAATGTGTCATATGTAAATCTTGCACCGAGCCTGAAGCCTGATATAAAGCTGTCTGCATTACTTGTTGTTGAGAACTCAATATAAGCACTTACATAGTTTTGAAACAGCTCCTTATCTTCACCGTTCAATCTTGCGGTAAGTTGTTCTTCTTTATCTGCAAGGCTACTCAATTTTTTCTCAAGTTTAGGTGTTAATTCCGAATTGACTTCTTGCGGCTCAATGTTGCCGTAATAGAAATATTCAATAATATTAGACATTATGTACCTCCATATGTTTCTCTACCAAGCAACAGCAGGAGTGTAGAATACTATGTTTGAAGCCGGTTTTACATATATTTTGAGTAAATCCCTTATGAACACTCGTACCAATAAAGAAAAATCCGAACCAAATTTTCCAGGTAGGAAAAGGGTTCGGATTTTTCTGGTTTGGTGCGGGTAACAGGGGTCGAACCTGCACGTCTTGCGACACAAGAACCTAAATCTTGCGTGTATGCCAATTTCACCATACCCGCATTACCTTAGGTATTATATCATATTGTTTTCAAAAGTCAAGAAAGTAGCTCTTGATTTTGAATTTTTGTTCTATATCCGGACACGCCCTCATAGATTTAAAACATCAAGGGAGGCGGCATTATGAAAAATGATTCTGAAGCTATACGCTTCGATATGGCGGTTAAAACAATTGAACCGTCAATCAGGAAAATATTGGAGAGTATAAGCGATTACGACAAAAGCACCGTTTGTGAAGTAAGGCTGAGAAGTGAAAAGCCGATAGTGTTAAACACGTTGAAAGGTATAAGGTTTCTCGATTATTACGGAATACTGACAGAGAATATCACCGAGGATACTGTGATTTGCTCACTTCATCAGGTGCGTGAAACCTTTAACAGACTTTGCTGTTATTCCGTACACAGTCATATTTCAGGTATTGTGAAAGGCTACATAACCACCGAGGGCGGACACAGAGCCGGCATTTGCGGAACTGCAGTTTGCGACAATTCGGGTAACATAACTTCAATTAAAGATGTCTCAGGTATAAATTTAAGAATTTCACGGCAGATTAAAGGCTGTGCCGACAGAATCATAAGTGAGCTTTATGCCGAAAAGCTGCAAAGCATAATTATCGCAGGTCCGCCTTCATCGGGTAAAACAACTGTCTTGCGTGATGCTGTGCGTCAGCTTTCTTCGGATGAGTATTTTTATAAGGTAGCTCTTGTTGACGAAAGACAGGAAATTGCTTCGGTAAATTCCGGTATACCGCAGAATGATATTGGAGTTAACTGTGATATTCTCGACGGCTACCCTAAAAAGGAAGCTATGATGATTGCTCTTAAAACAATGTCCCCCGATATTATTGCTCTTGATGAAGTTGGTGAGGAGACTGAAATTGAAGCTATCAGACTTGCCGTAAATTCAGGGGTAAGATTCATTGTTACCGTTCACGCTGCTGATTATAACGAACTGCTTCACCGACCACAGATAAAAAAACTTATTGAAACTTATTCATTCTCCAAGGTTGTGATGCTAAAAAAAGAGCCGGTCGGTGAGGTAGCTCAAATTTATGACACAAAGGAGCTTCGGGATGAGATTATCAGGCGCAGTCATAATCTGGATATCTTTGACCCTGCTGAGCTTAAAAGTGTCGTCTCTGCTTAAAAAACGTGTAGCTTTGCTTGAAGAAACGGTCAGCTTTATTGTAAATCTCAGACTTGAACTGCAGTACAGAGCAGATAACCTTTTAAGTCTTCTCACTTCACTTTCACTTCTGACGTCGTGCAGAAGCTTAAGCTTTATTTCTGAGTGTAAAGAACGTCTCAGTAGCGGAGAAAGCTTTTCTTCCGTGTGGCATATTTCACTTGAAAATACTACCTTGCCTTACAGAGACGATGAAAGAGAAAAGCTGCTTTCAATGGCTGATTTTCTCGGTACAAGTGATAAGGAAACTCAGAGTGAATTGCTGAGTCTCTATGAGGAGTATTTTAATGCGTTTTCTAAAAGAGCCCAAAAGGATAATGAGAAGTACTCAAAATTATGTGTGATGTTAGGCTTCATAACAGGCTTCGGAATTTTTATAATGACTGTATAGGGGGCGGAAAATGGAAATTGATGTAATATTCAGAATTGCAGGTATCGGGATAATCGTGGCAATAGTAAATCAGCTTCTTTCAAAAGCGGACAAGGGTGAGTATGCGGTCTTTGTGACGCTCAGCGGAGTAATAATCATAATTCTCAGCATTTTGCCTGAAATTATGAATCTGTTCGAAAGTCTTAAGGAACTTGCAGATTTTTAAATGATTATTAAAGTTTCACTTCTCGGTATCTGTGTTTGTGTTATAAGCGTTCTTCTGAAAGGCTGGCTGAAAGAAGCGGTACTTCCTTTGCAGATTTCTTTTGCTGTTCTTACACTTGCTGCTTTGTTTAAAAGTATTAAGGATATTACTGACGGTTTGTGGGGATATCTCGGAGACAGCGAGTACGGTTCAGCAGTTTTTCCCGCACTTCTTAAAGGTGCTCTTATCTGCACTGTTGCAAAGCTTGCATCTGATGCCGCAAAAGACAGCGGTAACGGACTCGTTTCAGATATAATAGACCTTACGGGCAGAATAATGCTTTTATCTCTCGGATTTCCTTTTATAGAAAACGTTATTAAAACTGCCGCATCATTTTTGCCGTGAAAAAACTTGTTTACATAATATTACTGATTGCTTTACTTTTACCGCTACATACTGTCACAGCTTATGCTGAACCGCTTTATCATTTCGATGAAATAAAAAGTGAACTAAGCGAAGATTTATCCGATATTATAACAGATGAAATAAGAGATGCTTTTGACTTTGTGGGTATAAATGAATTTGACTTTGAGAGCATTTACAAGGTGTCATTCCGTGAGCTTCTTACATACTTCACACCTGAAATCAAGGACAAAGCTTCACATGTGTTCAGCAACTTCTTCTCACTTTTCAGCACCGTATTGCTGCTCAGCTCTTTTGGTGTGCTGATGCAAAGCAGCGGAATGAATAATGCTCTTATGCTTTTGGGCAGTACCGTTATTACTCTGATGACAATGAGCAACCTTGCGGATACAATCAATTCCTGCCTTTCTGTGCTTAAGCTTAGCGGTGGTTTTGTTGCTTCTTATGTGCCTGTTTTCACTCTGATAGTGTCCTTTTCGGGTAACCCTGCAAGCGCTTTGGTGTATAACAGCTTTGTTCTAGGATTTACCGAAGTTATGACAGCGATTATTAACGGAGGACTTGTTGATTTCATCGGATGCTTTCTGTGCCTTGCAATTGCCTTTACTTTCAACGAGTCGCTTAATACAGGTAAGCTAATAAACTCAGTAAACAAAACTGCAACCCTTGTTCTGAGCATATCAGGCAGTCTCTTTTCGGGTATTCTTACCGTAAAGAATATAATGGCTGCATCACTTGACGGAGTTTCGGTAAAAGGTGTCAGATTTTTACTGTCAAGCTTTATTCCTATAGTAGGAGCATCAATAAGCGAAGCATATTCTTCAATTCTTGGAAGCATAAATCTCATAAAAAGCTCAATTGCAGTTATTGGCATTCTTGCGGTAGTGATAATAAATCTGCCTGTTATAGTTGAAACCCTGCTCTATTATCTGTCTTTTTCAGCACTTTCCTACATTTCGGGAATAACCGGTTGTAATCGTGTGTCTGATTTGTTCGGAGCAATCTGCAGTGCTATAAGGCTAATGCTAATTCTCGTTGTATTTCAGATGTTCATTCTGATTATTTCAACGGGTATCATACTGACTTTTGTAAGGTGAACTGATGGATAAGATGTCTTTGTGGATTAAAATGTGTGCCGTATGTGCTATAGTTTCTGCAGTTTTTACGGTTATTGTCCCCGAGAGCAAGCTGAAAGGAGCATATAAAACTCTCTGCTCTCTTATAATGCTTTTTGCCTTCTTTTCTGCTTTCAGCTCAGGCAAAAGTATTGATATAAAACAAAGCGATTTTTTTACGGATAACAGTGCATCAATAAGTGAAAAAACAGATGAACTGCTTATTGATGAGGGCGAAAAAATGATGAACAATCTTATAGAAAATAAGCTTTATGAGGGCGGCATTGAAGCTGAATGCAAAACAGAAATGCACTTTAGCGATGATACAATGGAAATCCACCGCATATATTTATACGGAAGTTTTTCGGAAAAAGAAACGGATAAATCCAAAAGGATAATATACGATTATCTTGAAAAGGAGTGTGAAGTGATTTTTGCAAAGAAAAATGAGTGATTATTCCGAAAAGCTATCTGTACTTACAGAAAAAATAATGAAGGATAAAAAAGCCTTGCTTATAGTCATTCTTGCGATTGTCGGAATGCTTCTGATTCTTTTTTCGGATGGCAGTAAAAGGGAAACAGAATTTTTAAAAGGGGAGACGGAAAGTGAAGTTTCAAAGGATTATGAAGAGAAGCTTCAAAGATTGATTTCAAAAATCGACGGAGTGGGTAAGGTAAGCGTGATGATAACTTACGAATCGGGAGAAGAAAGTGTTTTTGCAAGCGATAAAGAAGAAAGCTTCAGAAACGGTGAAGAGAAAATCAAAAATGACTACATAATCGTGGACGGTGACAACGGTGAAACCGGACTTAAAATAAAAAGCGTCTACCCGAAAATTAAAGGTGTTGCTGTGGTATGCAGCGGTGCATCTGACATAGCCGTAAAAGAGCGCATAATCTCAGTTGTGTCGGCTCTTTTTGACATCAGTATAAAAAATATCAGTGTAGTCTCAGCAGAGAATTAGGAGGTAACTATGAGCTTGATTATTAAGAAAAAACAGATTCTTACCGCAACCCTTGTGATTGCCCTTGTGGCAGCAACGGGTGTGAATTGGTACTATTCGCAGTATATGACAACAGGAACTATAAACGAAACAACGACACAAAGCGTCAGCGGAAATCTCGGTGATTCACTTCTTGTTGCAGGAACAACTGCATCGGAAAATGAAAACACAACAGATGTATCGGCGGATTCAAAAAATTACTTTTCTGAAGCAAAGCTGAAACGTGCAGAAGCAGAAGATGAATCAATTGATGCGATTGAAGACATACTCGAAAATCCGAATCTCGATACTCAGCAGAAGCAGAAGGTATCCTCACTTCTCAGCGATTACACGTCAAAGCTGAAAGCACAGACAGATACGGAAAATCTCATCAGGGCTAAAACAGGTAGTGAGTGTCTTGTGATAATCAATGAAGATAAATGTCAGGTGATTTTGGAAAAAAATACACTGAATGACACACTTATTCTTCAAATTGCCGAAATTATTGAAAAAAATACGAATATTTCTGCAGAAAATTTAACAATTATTGAGATAAAGTAGTTGTAGGATTTGAATTTTGTGGTATAATAAGCTGAATACATATAATTAAGCAGACATAGCTTATGTTTGCCGAGGAAGGAAAAAACCTATGACCAGACATGAATCAAGAGAGTTGGCATTTATACTGATTTTTGAAAAAAGCTTTCAGAGTGATGTAACAGTTGTTGAGCTTATTGAATCAGCTCTTGAGCTTGAGCTTTTCCCTGCTAATGCTTTTGCCGAAAATCTTGCCAGAAAAGTTTATGACAATTTAGAGGACATCGATAAGCTTATTGATGAGAATCTTGTAAGATGGTCTGCAAAAAGAATTTCAAGAGCTTCAAGAGCAATTATGCGTCTTTCAGTTTGTGAGCTTATGTTCAGTGAAGATCTGCCTATCGGTGTTATTATTAATGAGGCAGTTGAAATTGCGAAGAAGTACGCCACAAAAGAAGATGCATCATACATCAACGGTGTGCTTGCAACTGTTGCCAAAAAGCTCGGCAGATAATGGCATATCTCGGTTTTGATACAAGCAACTATACTACTTCTGTTGCTCTATATTTTCCTGATGAAAACAGAATAGTTCACCGTAAAAAGCTTCTTCCTGTCAAAGAAGGCGAAAAAGGTCTTAGACAAAGCGATGCGGTTTTTCACCACACAGTTCAGCTTTCCGAG
The DNA here is from genome assembly GCA_017522205.1 of Clostridia bacterium. Classification (GTDB taxonomy): domain Bacteria; phylum Bacillota; class Clostridia; order Oscillospirales; family Acutalibacteraceae; genus UBA6857. The sequence goes on along the minus strand of JAFWZS010000014.1, from coordinate 31,964 downwards.
CTTACAGAAAGTCTTTTTAATGAAGTCGAGCCTGAAATTGACGGTATCGGAGCTTCTGCTTTCCCGAGAATGGCAGAGGACTCATATATGCCTTGCTTTCTTGTGGGACTTAATACAGCAAAAATTTTAAGCAGTTCTTTAAGTAAGAATGTTAAAATTACATCACATCAGAACGGCCATATCGTTGCAGCCCTTTACAGTGCCGACAACCTCAAGCTTCTGAATGAACGGTTCATTGCTTTTCATGTGTCGGGCGGAACAACCGAAGCGCTTCTTGTTGAGCCTGATGAAGATGAAGTAATTAAATGTACTTTGATTGCATCATCCCTTGATCTTAAAGCCGGTCAGGCAATTGATAGGGCAGGTGTAATGATGGGAATGAGATTTCCTTGCGGGGCTGAAATGGATAAGCTTTCAAGAGAAAGCGGCAGAACTTTCGGCAAAGTAAAGGTTTATTCAAAAGGAAAAGATATAAGCCTTTCGGGTCTCGAAAATAAATGTAGGAAGATGTTTGATGATGGTGAAAGCAAAGCTGATATTTCAAAGTTCTGTTTTCACTACATCTGTTCTGCTCTTGAAACAATGACCGACAAAATTTTGGATGAATACGGTAATCTTCCGATTCTTTATTCGGGCGGAGTTATGTCTAACACACTGATAAAAGAAAGACTTACAAAAAAATACGGCGGTCTTTTTGCATCACCTGAGTTTTCATCTGACAACGCTGCAGGAGTTGCAATACTGACTTATCTCAAGGAGAAAATAAATGTCAACCGTTTTAAAGGTATCACAGATTAACACATATCTGAAGTCAATAATAGATGAGGATATTAATCTTAAAAATATTTATATAACCGGTGAGATTTCAAATTTCACCAATCACTACAGAACAGGGCATCTGTACTTCACTTTGAAAGACGAAAAAAGCGCAATCAAGGCAGTGATGTTCAGAACCTCTGCTTCAAGGCTTCGCTTTGAGCCGGAAAACGGAATGAAGGTGCTCATAAGAGGCAGCATTTCTGTTTTTGAGCGTGACGGTACATATCAGATCTACTGTGATGATATGATTCCCGAGGGAGTGGGCGAGCTGACAATTGCTTTTGAGCAGCTCAAAGAAAAGCTTTCAAAGGAAGGCCTTTTTGATGATGCTCACAAAAAAGAGCTTCCTCAGTACCCCTCACGAATCGGTGTTATAACTTCCCCCACGGGTGCGGCACTTCAGGACATTCTCACGGTGCTTTCCAGAAGATATCCATCGGGTGAAATTGTATTTGAAGGTGTGCAGGTGCAGGGCGATTCGGCAGCACCGCAAATTGCAGGTGCTATTCGTAAGTTCAATGAGCTTGGCGGTGCTGATGTGCTTATTGTGGGCAGAGGCGGCGGCTCAATTGAAGATCTCTGGGCCTTCAATGAAGAAATTGTTGCAAGAGCAATATATGAAAGTGAAATCCCCATTGTTTCTGCGGTAGGACATGAAACAGATTTTACCATTGCAGATTTTGTCAGCGATATGCGTGCACCGACGCCATCAGCTGCTGCAGAAATTGTTGCTCCCGATTACAGAGAGATTCTTTATGCCGCAGATAAAACCCTTGACGGTATGATTGATGCAATCGAAAAGAAAATCTACCGCTACAGAATGAATCTTATGGCAGCACAGAAAATTATTTCTGATCGCGGTCCACACAGAATGATTGAGTTTTACGGCACTTGTCTTGAAGCATGTGAAACAAAAATCAATTCGGAACTTAAAAGAAAAGTTGATTTCTACGAAAACGCTCTTATGCATTACACTTCAAAACTGGAGGCAACAAGTCCTCTGAAGGTTCTCGCAAGAGGCTACAGCGTTGTTTTTGATGAAAATATGATGACTGTGCGTTCTGCCGAAACCCTCAAAGCAAACGACAGAATCAAAATCCGTCTCAGCGACGGCTCAGTAGACTGTACAGTCAATTGAAAAAGAAAGGTAAACAAAAATGGAAATGTATACACTTGACACCGCAATGATAAGACTTAAGGAAATTTCCGAAATGCTTGAAAGCGGTGATTATGACCTTGATATGTCAATAAAACTTTATGAAGAAGGAGTGCAGATTGTATCCTTCTGCAACAAGACTTTAACTGCCGCAAAGCAGAAAATTACGGAGCTTTCAGAGCTTACTTTTGAGGATGATTCAAATGAATAAAAGCTATATGCTTAAGGAATATACCGACACTATAAATGCTTATCTCGAGAACGTAATTCCCGTGTGTGACTTCGGTGAAGATATCGTTCACGAAGCGATGAAATATAGTCTTTCAATTGGTGGAAAAAGAATAAGACCTGTTCTTACTCTTGAATTCTGCAGAGTGTGCGGAGGAAGTATTGAAGATGCCCTTCCCTTAGCAGCAGCTCTTGAAATGATTCATACTTATTCGCTCATACATGACGACCTTCCTTGTATGGACAATGACGATATGAGAAGAGGAATGCCGTCTTGCCATATTAAATACGGCTATGAATATGCTCTTCTTGCAGGTGACGGTCTTCTTACGGGTGCTTTCGGGATTATTGCCGACAGTGATTTTGCAAAAAAGAATCCCTCTGCTGCAGTTAAAGCAGTTTCACTTCTGTCGTCACTTGCAGGAGCTAACGGTATGATCGGCGGTCAGGTTATTGACCTTAAAAATGAAAACAGAAAAGCCGGTATAGAGACTCTCAGCAAAATGGACGAGCTTAAAACAGGCGCACTTATAAAATGTGCGGCTATGCTCGGCTGCATTTCTGCAGATGCAGACGAAGAAAAGCTTTCTGCAGCAGTTACTTATGCTGAAAAAATCGGACAGGCTTTCCAGATAGTTGACGATATTCTCGACGTTACGGGTGACGAAAAAAGTCTCGGAAAACCCATCGGCAGCGACAAGGAAAGCGGAAAGTCAACCTATGTTACGCTTCTCGGTGTCGAAAAAGCTCAGGAGTATGCTGACAGACTTACTGACGAAGCAGCCAAAGCACTTGAAGTTTTCGGTGCTGAAAAAGAGTTTTTAAAGGAACTTGCATATAAACTTGCAAAAAGAGAGAATTAAGAGAAAACAGATATGGAATATAAACTACTTTCTAAAATCACTTCTCCGAAAGACATTAAGAAAATGGATATCGCAAGGCTTAATGAGCTTTCTGGTGAAATCAGATATAAGTTAATAGAAACCGTATCAGAAAACGGCGGTCACCTTGCTTCAAATCTCGGTATGGTTGAGCTGACCGTGGCACTTCATAAGGTGTTCAATTCACCGAAGGACCAGATAGTTTATGATGTGGGACATCAATGCTATACTCATAAGCTTCTTACGGGCAGATATGATAAGTTTTCCACCCTCAGAACAAAAGGCGGTATTTCAGGTTTTACGAGACCGACTGAAAGCGAACACGACATTTTTTTCAGCGGTCACAGTGCAACATCAGTCTCTGCCGGTTTAGGTCTTGCAAAGGCTAAGATGCTGAAAGGCGACGACGGCTACGTTGTGTCTGTAATCGGTGACGGCTCCTTTACGGGCGGTATGGTGTTTGAAGCACTCAACAACGGCGGAAGAAGCAAAGCAAAGCACATCATAATTCTCAACGACAACAAGATGTCGATTTCCGAAAACGTAGGTGCATTTGCAAAATATCTTGCGGTTATCCGTTCAAGGCCTGAATATTATTCATTCAAGGCGAACACCGAAAAGGTGCTTAACAAAATACCTCTCGGTGAGAAAATTGTCAAAAAGCTTTACAGAATAAAAACCGATATCAAAAATAAAGTGTATGAGCAAAGCACATTCTTTGAGGATTTAGGCTACAGATATATGGGCCCCATTGACGGACACAACATTGAAAATCTGTGCGATGCTTTAAGCAGTGCTAAATCAGTAAACGGTCCCGTTCTTCTTCATGTCATTACCGTGAAGGGTAAGGGCTATGAGTACGCAGAAAAGGATCCCAGCGTTTTCCACGGCATTTCAAAGTTTGATGTGGATACCGGCGAAGCAATTTCTTCCCACAAGAGCTATTCCGGATTCTTCGGTGATACCCTTTGTTCTTTAGCAAAGGAAGATAAGACTATATGCGCTATCACCGCTGCAATGGGAATCGGTACAGGTCTTGATTGCTTCAGCGAAAAGTATCCGGATAGATTTTTTGATGTAGGTATTGCAGAAGAACATGCTGTGACATTTGGCAGCGGTCTTGCAAAAAACGGTATGAGGCCGGTTTTTGCAGTATACTCGACTTTTCTGCAGAGATGTTACGATCAGATTGTGCATGATGTTTCACTGCAGAAACAGAAGGTTGTTTTTGCCGTTGACAGAGCAGGCTTTGTGGGTGAAGACGGTGAAACTCACCACGGTCTTTTCGATGTTGCTTTTCTCGGCACAATTCCCGAATTGAAGATTTATTCGCCTTATGATTTTGCTCTTCTTAATGAAGATTTGCATAAGGCTTTATACGAAGAAAATACAGCAACTGCAGTCCGTTATCCGAGAGGTACGGAAAATCCGATAACAAAGCTTCTCAGTAGAGACAGTACAGATTATTCTACCTACGGTGATAGAAATTCTGATGTTGCAATCGTAACATACGGAAGAATTACTGCAGAGGCAGTTTTGGCAGTAGACAAATTAAAAGAAAAAGGCAGTTCAGCTTTTCTGCTTTCACTAAATTGCATTAAACCCATAGCGGAAGATGCTATAGCTTCTTTGATTTCCAAGAATAAAGTATTCTTTTTTGAAGAGGGACAGAAAAGCGGCGGTGTAGGTGAAAAATTAGGTAATATGCTCCTTGAAAGGGGTTATTGCGGAAAATACAGCATTACAGCAGTAGAAGATAAATTTGTTGAACAGGCTTCGGTAAGCGACCTTCTCAGCAAATACGGTCTCAATAAAGAGGCTATGATAAAGAAAATAAGTGAGGAATTTTAAGTGGCAGAAAAAATCAGACTTGATGTTACCCTTCATGAAAGAGGCTTTGTAGACAGCCGTGAAAAAGCGAAGGCACTTATAATGGCAGGACTTGTATATGTGAATGACCAGAAGCAGACAAAGGCAGGCTTCACTGTTAAAGAAGGTGACTGTGTTGAGCTCAGGGGCGAAAAAATGCCCTTCGTCAGCCGTGGCGGCTATAAGCTTAAAAAAGCAGTTGATGAATTCGGACTTGTTCTGACAGATTGCATCTGTATGGATATAGGTGCTTCCACGGGTGGCTTTACCGACTGTATGCTTCAGAGCGGTGCAAAAAAGGTTTACTCAATTGATGTTGGCTACGGTCAGCTCGCTTGGAAGCTTCGTCAGGACGAGCGTGTTGTGAATATGGAGAGAACTAATTTCCGTTATGTAACAAAAGAGCAGATTTCTGAAGAAATTGACTTTGCAAGTGTCGATGTTTCTTTTATCTCTCTTAAATTGATAATCCCTGCAATGAGGGAGCTTCTCAAAACGGGCGGACAAGCGGTATGCTTAATAAAGCCTCAGTTTGAAGCAGGCAGAGAAAAGGTTGGAAAAAACGGTGTGGTAAGAGAAACTTCAACTCACATTGAAGTTGTAGAGATGATATATAACTTTGTTCTCGAAAACGGTTTTTCTGTTCTGAATCTTGATTTTTCACCGATCAAAGGACCGCAGGGAAATATTGAATATCTTATCTATATTGAAAAATCTGACGAGCCGGTTTCACACCTTTCAGAAGAACCTTCAAAGATTGTAATTGCATCTCACGAAAAGCTCAGCGGGGGTGAAAGCTGATGACAGTTATTCTTTATCCGAATCTTACCCGTGAAAACGGACTCGAGGTTTCTCTGAATGTTGTCACCGAGCTTAAAAAACTTGGCATAAAAATTATGATGCCGGAGGAATTTAAAGAGGATTTTCGCGGGCAGAAAATAGAGTTTTACAGTGACACGGATAAGCTTTCAGATTGCGATTTTCTTATTGCAATCGGCGGTGACGGAACAATCATCCATGCGGCTCACTATATAAGTGAATTCGACAAACCGGTGCTTGGCATTAATGCCGGAACGCTCGGCTTTATGGCAGGACTTGAAAAGGAAGAACTCGGTCTTCTTAAAAATCTTATAAGCGGAGAATATGTCGTTGAAAACAGAATGATGATTTCGGCTAAGCTTTATGAAGGCGATAAATTGATGTATGAAAGAAACTGCTTTAATGATGTTGTGGTTTCAAGAGGCGGCAATATGCGCCTTTGCGATTTTCAAATCCAAACCGGAAAAAGCAGTAAGCTGACATACAGAGCTGACGGCATAATCGTTGCAACTCCCACAGGCTCAACAGCTTATTCTCTTTCAGCAGGCGGTCCTGTTGTTGATACATCAATCGAAAGTATTATTCTTACACCGATTTGTCCTCATTCACTTTTTGCACGTTCACTCATTTTTAACGGTGAAAGTGAGCTTACACTTAAAGTGAAAGGTGCCGACGGTGAAAAAAATGTTTTTAGCTGTGACGGCGAAGCAGGAATCGAAATTAACGAAAACTGCAGAATTGTTATTTCAAAAGCTCAGATAAGTGCTAAAATTATAAAAATCAAAGCTGACAGCTTTGCAGATATATTATCTAAAAAGTTTATCGGAAGATAAATTCTTCAGGAGGAAATATAAATGAAAAAAGGCAGACACGAAGCAATTTTGTCCCTTATCAAAAAAGAAAATATCGGCACTCAGGATGAACTTATGCAAAGACTTAATGAAATGGGATACAAGGTAACCCAGGCAACAGTTTCAAGAGACATTAAAGCTCTTAAGCTTGTCAAAACACCTTTTGAAGCAGGGCAGTACAGATACTCAGTTTCATCGGGTGAGGGTGAAGACCATTCGGGAAAATATTATTCAATTCTTTCTCATTCTGTAACCGATGTAAACTTTGCAGGTAATATGGTTGTTGTGAAATGCTATTCAGGAATGGCTCAGGCTGCCTGCGCAGCTATCGACAGTCTTATGCTTGACAAAATTGTGGGAACACTTGCAGGTGATGATACTATTTTTGTGCTTTGCAAGGATGAAGCAAATGCGGCAGAATTCAAGGATTATGTAGGGGTAATTATTGAGCAGGGAAGATAAAAGAACCGAAAATAAACGAAAGGAGTCTCAGTTATGCTGAAAAGCCTGAAAATTGAAAATATTGCAGTCATTGAGCAGACTGAGATCAGCTTTGAAAACGGGCTCAATGTTCTGACCGGTGAAACCGGTGCAGGTAAGTCTATTGTGATTGACTCAATTAATGCGGTTCTTGGCGAAAGGACAAGCCGTGACCTTATCCGTGACGGCGCAGATAAAGGCAAGGTTACTGCGTTTTTTGAGGATGTTCCGGAAGAGACTTTAAGTAAGCTCCGTGAATACGAAATCGACACGGAAGAAGACGGAAGCCTTCTTATTACAAGAGTGATTTCTTCTGACGGCAGAAGCAGTTCAAAAATCAACGGCTGCAATGTCACTGCCACAATGCTTAAAAATATAGGCAGAGACCTTATTTCAATCTGCGGTCAGCACGACAGCCAGTATCTTCTTTCAAAGGATTACCACCTTAAATTCATTGACGGTATTGCTAAGAGCGATGAGCTTTTAGGGGAGTATCTTGAAATTTATGAAAAAATCAAAGCAGCAACAAAGCAGTTAAGAAAGCTCAGAAATGTTGATTTCGACAAAGAGCAGCGCCTTGATTTTCTTAAGTATCAGATAAATGAGCTTGAAACTGCAAATCTTCGCATTGGTGAAAAAGAAGAGCTGAAAGAAGAAAAAAGAAAATTTCAGTCAAAAGAAAAAATTGACAACGCTCTCAAAAAAGCTGACAGTATCTTAAACGGAAGCGAAAGCGAAGAGGGCTTTAATGCTTCTTTTTATGAGCTTTTGAAGTGCATTGATTTTCTGAGGGACTACGACAAAAAATATGATGAAGTCTATTCTTCTCTTGACGATTTCAGGTATATTTTAAATGACTGCTCGGCTGAAAATTCATCGTCGCTTTCTGATAGTCAGAGCGGCTACAGCGATATTAACAGCATTGAAGAAAGACTTGATATTCTCTACCGACTTTCTTCAAAATACGGCGAAACCGAAGAAGAAATGCTTTCATATCTTGAGAAGATTCAGGATGAATATGACAGCATCTTTATGAGTGATGAGCTCATAGCAAAACTTGAGGATGAAATTGACGTGCTCAGTGAAGAGCTTTTCAAAAAAGGCTGCTGCCTTTCAGATTTAAGAAAGCTGACGGCTCTTGATTTTGAAAAGAGAGTAATGAATGAATTGAAATTCCTTGATATGCCTGATGCGGTTTTTACTGTTAACTTTGAAGAAGCCCAGGCAACTAAAACAGGTATGGATGATGTAGAGTTTCTCTTTTCAGCCAACAGAGGGCAGTCACCGAAGTCTCTTTCGAAAATTGCCTCAGGCGGTGAGCTTTCAAGAGTTATGCTTGCTCTTCGCTGTGTGCTTTCAGATACGGACACCGTGTCAACAATGATATTCGATGAAATCGATACCGGTGTAAGCGGTAGGGCAGCACAGAAAATCGCATATAAAATGCACGAGATTGCTTTTTCGAAGCAGGTGCTTTGCGTAACTCATCTTGCACAGATTGCAGTTTACGGAAACAACCATCTTCTTATTGAGAAACAAACGGATGGTGACAGTACTTATACTAAAGTACATTCGCTGGATGAAGATGAACGCATAAGAGAAATTGCCCGTATAATCGGCGGTGACGTGATTACGGAAACTACGCTCAGCTCAGCTGAGGAACTTATTTCCTATGCTAAAAGCGGATATTGATATTATTAATCTTTAAATGCTTGACTTTAAAATGAAAACTAAGTAGAATATGATAGATTTTACTTTTATGAAAGGACGAATACAAAATGAAAGTTTATGAAGAACTTGTTGCAAGAGGACTTATTGCACAGGTAACAGACGAAGAAAGAATCAGAGACCTTGTTAATAATGGCGAGGCTGTTTTCTATATCGGTTTTGACCCCACAGCAGATTCACTTCACGTAGGTCACTTTATGGCACTTTGCCTTATGAAGAGACTTCAGATGGCAGGTAACAAGCCTATTGCACTTATCGGCGGAGGTACTGCTATGATCGGTGACCCCTCAGGCAGAAGCGATATGCGTCAGATGATGACAGAGGAGACAATTCAGCACAACTGCGAATGCTTCAAAAAGCAGATGAGCAGATTTATTGATTTTTCAGATGGCAAGGCGCTTATGGTAAACAACGCTGACTGGCTTATGGGTCTCAATTATATCGAGGTTCTCCGTGAGGTTGGTGCTTGCTTCTCAGTTAACAGAATGCTCTCAGCCGAATGCTACAAGCAGAGAATGGAAAAAGGTCTTTCATTCCTCGAATTCAACTATATGATTATGCAGAGCTATGACTTCTATATGCTCTTCCAGAAATACGGTTGTAACCTTCAGTTCGGCGGTGATGACCAGTGGAGCAATATGCTTGGCGGTACTGAGCTTATCAGAAGAAAGCTGGGCAAAGATGCAGGCGCTATGACAATCACTCTTCTCCTCAACTCAGAGGGTAAGAAGATGGGCAAAACTCAGAGCGGTGCAGTATGGCTTGACCCCGAAAAGACAAGTCCCTACGATTTCTATCAGTACTGGCGTAACGTCGACGATGCTGACGTTATTAAGTGCATCAAAATGCTCACATTCCTTCCTATGGAGCAGATTGAAGAAATGGAAAAATGGGAAGGTAGTATGCTCAATAAGGCCAAGGAAATCCTTGCTTATGAGCTTACAGCTCTTGTACACGGTGACGAGGAAGCAAAGAAAGCCGATGAAGCTGCTAAGGCTCTCTTCGGTGGCAACATGAACACAGACAATATGCCCACAACTGTTCTTTCAGAGGCTGATTTCACAGACGGCGCAATTTCACTCATTGATGTTCTTGTAAAGGCAGGAATCATCAAATCAAGAGGTGAAGGCAGACGTCTTATTGAACAGGGTGGGGTAACTGTTGATGATGAAAAAGCAAAGAGCTTTGCTGACACAATTGCAAGAAGCAGTTTTGAAAAGGGACACGTAATTGTTAAAAAAGGCAAGAAAGTGTTTAATAAAATTGTTATTGAATAAAAGCTGACCCCTTCTGTTAAAATTTTTAAAGAGAGGTAAACGCACATGGACATGAAAATTTATACTATTTCAACTGCTCACCTTGATACTGTATTGAACTGGGATTTTGAGCATGTTATCAATGTTTGCTTGAGAGATACTCTTGAGCAGAACTTTGACCATTTCAGCAAATATCCGGATTACCGTTTTAACTTCGAGGGTTCATACAGATATGAGCTTTTTGAGGAATATTATCCTGAAAAGTTTGAACAACTCAGAGAATATATCAGTGAAGGTAAGTGGAATGTTACCGGCAGTGCTTTTGAAAACGGTGACGTTAATGTACCTTCACCCGAAAGCCTTTTCAGAAATATTCTTTACGGAAACAAATACTTTGAGAAGAAATTCGGTAAAAAGAGCAACGATATTTTCCTTCCCGACTGCTTCGGTTTCGGTTATGCTCTGCCTTCAATTATGAACCACGCAGGTCTTAAGGGCTTTTCAACCCAGAAGCTTTCATGGGGCAGTGCTTATGGTATACCCTATGATATCGGTCTTTGGTACGGTCCTGACGGAAAGTGGGTATTTGCGTCACTCGATGCAAAATCATACTGTACAACCTTCCGCAAAATCAGAACAAAGAAGAGCCTTCTTTCGAAGCTTGAACATAACATCAAAAAGCACGACCTTCCCGTTACATATGCTTACCACGGTGTAGGTGACGTTGGCGGTGCACCAAAGGAAGAATCAGTTAAAACTCTCACAAGAGAAATGGCTGACAACGATAAGGAAGAAATCAAGGTTCTTTCATCATCACCCACAGAATTCTTTGAAGATATGGCAGCTCTTCCCGAAGAAGCAATTAACAAGCTTCCTATATGGGATAATGAGCTTCCTATGACTGACCACGGTGTTGGTTCTTATATTTCACGTGCATTCAGCAAGAGAATGAACAGAAGAAACGAAGAAATTGCTGATATGGCTGAAAGAAACAGCGTTATGGCTATGACTCTTTGCGGTGCTGATTATCCCAAGGCTGAAATTGAAAGAGGCTGGAAGAGAAACATCGCTCACACATTCCATGACGATATTACAGGTACATCTGTTGAAAGAGTTTATCAGCGTTCCTGGAATGACTACGTAATGTCAGCTAATCAGCTTACAAACGCTTATGAAGGTGCTGCAGCTGAAATTATCAAGAACATGGATACAACCTTCGTAGAGGGTGTTGCAGTTGTGCTTTCAAACTCAATTGAACAGCCCAGAATGGCTGCTGCTGACCTTAAGTTGCCCTCAAACGGCTATAAGTATGTCAGAGCCTTTGATGCAAACGGTAAGGAAGTTCCCGCACAGGTAAACAAAATCGAAAACGGTGAAATGGAATTTTCGGTTGCAGCTTATGTTCCTGCTATGGGTTACAAGGTTCTGGATGTAAGATATTCAAACGAACCCTGCAAGATGAAGACAGGGCTTCGTGCAAGCACAAACGTAATCGAAAACTACAAATATACTGTAAGGGTTAACTCAAACGGTGACATCTGCTCAATTATTGATAAGATGGACGGCAGCGTTGAAATCCTCAAAAAGCCCATAAGATTTGAGCTTAACAAGTATAAGGGTGCAAAGGAATATGCAGCCTGGGAGCTTCGCTATGACGAGCTCGACAAATACCCTTGGGAATTTGCAGAAAAGGGACAGTGCGAAATCCTTGAAAAGGGTCCCGTAAGAGTATCACTCAAGGTTACTCAGAAGTGCGGAAAATCAACCTTCTCATATATCGTTTCACTTGCTGCAGGATGTCCTTGGGTAAGTGTATACAACGAAATTGAATGGAGAGAATTCAGAAGAGCTCTTCACAACGGCTTTAGCTTTAACGTGAGCAACAAGAGAGGTACATTCGACCTCGGTCTCGGTGCAATCAGCCGTAAAACCGCAAACAAGAAGCTCTATGAGGTTGCTGCTCAGAAGTGGGCGGACATCACAGATGAAAGCGGAAACAGAGGAGTGTCTGTATTCAGCGACTCCAAGTACGGTTGGATGATGAAGGACGAAAGAACTCTCCGACTTACAGTTGTTCATTCACCCAAAAATTACTACAGACACGACAGTGTACAGGGTATGCTCGATTTTGGTCTTAACAGATACGGGTATGCAATCTACTCACATAAGGGTGATTATACAAACGGCACTCAGCTTAATGCACGTTTCTTTGATCAACCCATAGCTGCTTTCATTACAGGTAAGCATAGCGGTACTCTCGGCACTGAATACTCCTTCGGTTCACTCAGCAACAGCGACGTAATTATCCGTGCAATGAAGAAGGCTGAGGACAGCGACGAAATCATCATTCGTGTTAACGAAGGCGCAAACAAGGCTGCTAATGACGTTGTTCTCACTCTTGGCACAGGTATCGAAAGTGCAAGAGAAGTAAACGCTATGGAAGAAGAAATCGGCGAAGCTAAAATAATTGACGGAAAACTTATGTTCTGCCTTACTCCTTATGAAGTAAAGACCTTTGCTGTTACTCTTAAGAAGTGTGTATATGCACCCAAGACAGAATATACTGCTGTTGAGCTTCCCTTCAACAGAGACATCGTTACCTTCAACCACAACCGCAACGCAGCTTCAATACCCACAATCAACGTTTCAATTCCCGGTGAAATCTTCCCGAAGACAATTGAATGTAAGGGTGTTAAATTCGCTACCGGCGATATCTGGGGCGAAGGCAACAATGCTCTCATCTGTGAAGGTCAGGAAATTGCAACTTACGGCAACAAGCTTTACTTTGTTGGTGCAAGTCTTTACGGTGACAAGGAATATACCTTCAAGCTCGACGGCAAGGATAAGAAGATAAAAGTACAGTCAATAAACGACAGAATCGGTCAGTGGGATCTCTACAATCTTTCAGAGGTTGCCAACATAAAAACTGACAGACTTGCATGGGAATGCACACATACACATTCACCCACAGGTGACAATGCAGCACAGCAGCTTCTCTTCTTTATGTATGAGATTGATACAGAGGGTGTTGAAACCGTAACACTTCCCGACGATAACGGTCTTATCATCCTTGCAGCTGCTCAGACAAGAGACACAGACAAGACTGCTCTTCAGACTGCTCTTTATGACAGAGTAAGCGGCAGAAAGTTCGATTACAAGATGTCACGCAAGGAAAAGAGAAGAGACAGAGCTCAGAAGAGACTCTTCAAAAAGCCTCACAATAAATCATAAATTAAACAAAGGCTCCCTGAAGCATTGCAAAGGGAGCTTTTATTGAGGAAAAGGAAAGAAGGGGAAAAGATGATAAAATCCAGCTGCCACACACATACAGAATTCTGCGACGGAAAAAGCACCGCTGAGGAAATGGTTAAAAGTGCAATTGAGAGAGGCTTCACTTCACTTGGTTTTTCAGGTCATTCACCAATGGATTTCCCTAACACATGGGGGATGACTGAGGAAAATCTGCCGCTTTATATTGCCGAAATCAACCGTCTAAAGGAAAAATACAAAGACAGCATCGAAGTAATATGCGGAATCGAGCTTGATGCAGATTATACAGGCGTTAATCTTTCAGATTTTGCTTATTCAATCGGCTCTGTGCATCAGCTGAGATTCGGAAGCGAGGTTTATTATCTCGACTATTCCGCAGAGGAGACAAGACGATGCATTGACAATCATTTCTGCGGTAACGCCTCACTTCTTGCAAAGAATTATTTTGAACGCCTCAGAGATTTTGTGGTGAACACTCCCGTAACTGTTGTAGGGCATTTTGACCTTATACAGAAGTTCTGCAAAACCGATGAAATCTTTGATGAAAGTGATCCGATTTACAGAGACAGCGCACTTGATGCAGTCAGAAAAATCCTTGAAGCAAAGCCGGGTATGATTTTTGAAGTGAATACAGGAGCTATGTATCGCAAGGGCAACGACAGACCTTATCCTGCAAAATTCATACTTCAGGAAATACACCGTTTGGGTGGCAGAATTACGGTTTCAAGTGACGCACACTGTACAGAATCTCTCGATTTTGCTTATAAAAAAGCGGAGGAGCTTTGCAGAGAATGTGGGTTTAGTGAAATATACAGTCTTAAATCAGGGAAGTTCGCTTCGGATTGTTAAGATTTCTTATAAATTTCACTTTTTAATTGTTGACATTTATAGGCAAAAAGTGTATTATTTAAGATAACAAATAAGGTGTGTTTTCCTTAACATCTTGTTTGAAATTACTTAATTTTGAAATAACCCCGGTTACGGGGAAAAAGTCAGGAGGAAAAATTAAATGAAAGAAGGAAAAGTTTTTAAGCGTATACTCGCTATAGCTCTTGTTGTTGTAATGACAATAACAATGGTACCTTTCGGCGTGTTTGCAGCTGAGGGTACTGGTAGTACTACAACAACTACACCTTGTACGCATGAAGGCGTAAGAGTACCTGCTAATTTACATGCTGCTACTAGTCCTACATGTACTGAAGATGGTTCATTAGCGTATTACCTTTGTTCTTGTGGTCAGAAGATTCAGTTCGTTTCAGACAGATTGGTAGAAAAGACAGATGCAGAGCTTAAAGTTAATAAGTTAGGTCACAAATGGAATGAAGGTACTGTAACTACACCTGCTACATGCGGAGCTAAGGGTACAAAGACATTTACCTGCTCAGTATGTAATGACACAAAGACAGAAGATATTGCTAAACTTACAACTCATACTTGGGATGCAACAACCGGCAAATGTTCAGTTTGTAATATAGACTGTACACATACTTGGACTGCAGGTAAATGTACTGTTTGTAAGAAAGTGTGCGCACATGCTGGTGGCACAGCAACATGTATAGCTGAAGCTATATGTGAAATTTGTGGTGAATCTTATGGTCCCAAAGCTGAACACACATACGAAACAGCTTATACAGAAGACAGAGCACCTACATGTACCGAAGCTGGTTCAGAATCAAGACACTGCTCAGTTGCTACTTGTACTGCAAAAACTGGTGAAAGAGAAATTCCAGCTACAGGTCACAAGTTTGATAAGACAAAAGCAGATGGTAAATGCACTAAATGTACAGCTACTTGCGACCATAACGATAATCCTGCAATGGCAATTCCTGAAGTTAAAGCAACTTGTACCACAGATGGTTCAAATAATGGCTTTATGTGTGCGGATTGTGCAACAGTAGTTATAAAACCCAAGAAAGTAGAAGCTCTTGGTCACGATATCGAAAACATCCCTGGCGTTGCTCCCACTTGTACTGAAGGTGGTAAGAGTGATGGTCAGAAGTGCACGAGAGAAGGCTGTGATTATTCTGTAGCGCAGACAACTCTCCCTGCTCTCGGTCACGCATGGAGCACAGAAAAGAAAGTAACCCTTGAACCCACTTGTACAACCAAGGGTTCAAAGGCTATCGTTTGTACACGTGAAGGCTGTAATGCTATCAAAGAAGGTACAGTTGAAGAAGTGGCTATGAAGGCTCATGATTGGGATATTAAGAAAACAATCAGGGAAGCTGACTGCGAAAACGACGGTGAAAAGGCTATTCTTTGTAAGGTTTGTAAAACAAAGAAAGACGGCTCAAGTGAAAAGATTAATAAGCTCGGTCACGAATGGGATGACGGCACAGTAAAAGTTCCCGCTGACTGCACAAAGGAAGGCGTAACAACTTATAAGTGTAAGAGAACAGGCTGCGGCAAGACCGAAGACAGAAAGGTTGACAAGCTCGAGCACGAATATAAGGAAGAAAAAGTTGAAGCAACCTGTGAAAAGGACGGCTACTCAGTATTTACCTGTCAGTGCGGTGACGAATACATCGCTAAGAAGGTTGAAAAGTTCGGTCATAGCTTCATCACTTATGTTCAGGATGCAAACACAGCAACATGTTACGCAGACGGTACAAAGACCGCTGAATGTGACCACGGTTGCGGCAAGAAGAACACAATTCCTGACGAAGGCTCAAAGATCGACCATAAGATGACTGACTTCACAACAATCAAGCCTGCTACATGTACTGAAGAAGGCGAAGAAGAAGGCAAGTGCTTCTATTTCGACCAGTGCGGTTACAGCGAAAGCTATCCCACAGATGCTCTCGGTCACACTGTAACAAAGGATACACAGTTCACAGTAGACAAGCCTGCTACTTGTACAGAAAAGGGTAGTCAGTCAAAGCACTGCGAACGTTGTGACTACACAGAAGGCACAGAAGAAATTCCTGCTCTCGGTCACGACTTCCAGCCTGCTGAAGGTACTAAGGCTACATGTACAACAGGCGGCTACGCTAAGTTCAAGTGCTCACGTTGCCCCGAAACAAAGGAAGAAGCAAATGCTGAACCTCTCGGCCACGACTTCCAGTATGTTTCAAACAACAACGCAACATGTAAGGAAGACGGCACAGAAACAGGTAAGTGCTCAAGATGTGATGTTGTTGACACACGCACAGAAGCAGGTTCAAAGCTTCCTCACACTCTCGGCGAAGCTGTTGTAGTTCCCGCAACAACAGAAGAAAACGGTTCAATCACAACAAAGTGCACAGTTTGTGACGAAGTTGTTGAGGCAGTTGAAATCGCTAAGATTGCTAAGCTCAGCCTTAAGTATACAGTTGCAACTTATGACGGCAAGACAAAGCATCCGAAACTCACAATTACAGACGCTAACGGCAACGTACTCGTTAAGGGCACTGACTATACAGTTGAAATTCCCACTAAGGAAGAAAGTGCAAAGGCCGGTAAGCACACATATACAGTAACATTCATGGGCAACTATGAAGGTGAAGAAGAAGTTTCTTACAAGGTTGTTCCCGGCAAGACAAGCAAGATTTCATCAGAAAAGAAGCAGACAGAAATCAAGCTTTCATGGAAGGCTGTTAAGGGTGCAACAGGCTACAGAGTATATGTTTACAACACCAAGACAAAGAAGTACAACATTGTTGCTAAGTATGTAAAGGGTAAGACCTCTTACACAGTCAAGGATCTTAAGGCAAACACAAGTTATAAGTTTGCAGTTAAGGCTTACACAAAGGTTGACGGTGAGCTCTTCTGGGCTGAAGAATCAACAAAGGTAACAGTTAAGACTCTTGTAGGAAAGACAAGCAAGATTACAGCTGCTCCTGCTGCAACATCAGTTAAGCTTTCATGGAAGAAGGTTTCAGGTGCTGACGGTTACAGAGTATATGTATACAATGCAAAGACAAAGAGCTACAAGATTCTTGAAAAGAACGTAACAGGTACATCTTACACAGTCAAGGGTCTTAAAGCAGGCACAAGCTACAAGTTTGCAGTTAAGGCTTATGACACAGTAAGCAAGAAGACTGTTTGGTCAAATCAGTACACAACAGTTAACGTTACAACAAAGAGATAATTGACGCAAGTCATTAAAGCAGACGGGATTTACCCGTCTGCTTTTTTATGTTTTTCCATTGACAAGAATATTTTTTCTGTGTATAATATATTGAAAAGAAAATGCGTTAAAAGGGAGAAGTAACTGCTTTTAATTCTTCAAAGAGAGGAACAGTAAGGTGAAAGTGTTCCGTTGAATGAGCAGTGAAATGCACCCGTCAGCACCCTTTGGGAAAGATTCCGAGTATCTTAGGGCGTATACCGGCGTTAACGGACTAAAGTTATAAATCAGAGTGGAACCGCGTATTTACGCCTCTGTAGTTGTCTAAACTACAGAGGTATTTATTTTTCATATAGGTGATAAACTATGTTTGACAGACTTAAAGAAGATTTGCAGTGTGTCAAAGACCGTGACCCGGCTGCAAGGAGCAGCATTGAAATTATGCTTCTTTATCCCGGTTATAAAGCGGTCAGAATGTATCGAAGGGCGCACTTCTTTTATAAACACAAAATGTTCTTTCTTGCAAGAGCAATCTCACAAAGAGCAGTCAGAAAGACCGGCATTGAAATTCATCCCGGTGCAACAATCGGCAGAAGGTTTTTTATTGACCACGGTACGGGCGTTGTAATCGGTGAAACGGCTGAAATCGGTGATGACTGCACCATTTATCAGGGCGTGACCCTTGGCGGTACAGGTAAGGACCATGGTAAAAGACATCCCACCTTGGGTAACAATGTTCTTGTCGGTGCAGGTGCAAAGGTGCTCGGACCTTTTAAAATCGGTGACAATTCCAACGTTGCTGCAGGCTCAGTTGTACTTTCGGCAATTCCTGAAAACTCAACTGCTGTCGGTTCACCGGCAAGAGTTGTAAAACGCAACGGAAAGCGTGTAGACCGACTTGACCATATCCACACACCTGACCCCATATCTCAGGAAATCTGCAAACTCAATGCTGAAATTGATAAACTTAAAAAGAAAATCAAAGAATTGGAGGAATAATACAAATGAAAGTATTTAACACACTCACAAGAAGAAAAGAGGATCTTATACCCTTAAAGGAAGGCGAATTCAAAATCTACGCTTGCGGTCCTACAGTTTATAACTTTATTCATATCGGTAATGCAAGACCTCTCTGCGTTTTTGACGTTATGCGCCGTTACCTCGAATACAGAGGCAACAAGGTTAATTTCGTTCAGAATTTTACTGATATTGACGATAAAATTATCCGCCGTGCCAACGAAGAAGGCGTTACCTTCAAGGATATTTCAGAAAAATATATCGAAGAATTCTGGACTGATGCTAAGGGTATGAATATCCGAGAGGCCACAACTCATCCCAAGGCAACTGAAAACATCGGTGAAATTATTGACATCGTTTCAACTCTTATTGAAAAGGGCTATGCTTATGAGGCCGGTGGTGACGTATACTTCAGCACAAAGAAGTTCGATGAATACGGAAAGCTTTCACATCAGCCTCTTGAAGACCTTGAAGCAGGTGCAAGAATCAACGTTGGTGAAGTTAAAAGAGAGCCTATGGACTTTGCTCTTTGGAAGAATGCTAAGCCCGGCGAACCTTATTGGGAATCACCCTGGGGTCACGGCAGACCCGGTTGGCATATTGAATGCTCAGCTATGGTAAGACGTTATCTCGGTGATACAATTGATATTCACTGCGGCGGTCAGGACCTTATTTTCCCACACCACGAAAACGAAATTGCTCAGAGTGAATGCTGCAACGGTGCTCCTTTTGCAAGATATTGGATGCATAACGGCTTTATTACAGTTGATAAGGTTAAGATGTCAAAATCTCTCGGCAACTTCTTCACAGTACGTGACGTTGCTGCTCAGTACGGCTACGAGCCTATCAGATACCTTATGATTTCCTGCCAGTACAGAAGTCCCATCAACTACAGCTTTGATGCAATTGAACAGTGCAAGGCTTCGCTTGAAAGACTTTACACCTGCCGTGATAATCTTGATTTTGCTCTTAAAAATGCAAAAGACGAGGCAGATGCAAACGATGGTGAAATCAAAGCACTTATAGACGCTAAGAAAGATAAGTTCATTGAAGCTATGGAGGATGACCTCAACACTGGTGAGGCTCTTGGTGCAGTGTTTGAGCTTGTGCGTGACCTTAACACAAACATTACAGGCGTTAAGTCAAAGGAACTCACAGAGTACGCAATTACCGTATTTGATGAGCTTATGAACGTGCTCGGTCTTCTCTATAACCGTAAGACAGCTTCACTTGACGATGAAATCGAGGCTCTCATTGAAGCAAGAAATGAAGCAAGAAAGAACAAGAACTGGGCTGAAGCCGACAGAATCAGAGATGAACTGAAAGCTCAGGGTATCGTTCTTGAAGACACACCTCAGGGTGTAAAATGGCACAGAGCATAAATTAAAACCATCCGCAGAGTTCTACGGGATTCTGCGGAATTTTGGGTGAAAAGGAGGCTTTATGATGTGTTCAAAAAATAGTCCTATCGGCGTTTTTGATTCAGGTATGGGTGGTGTAAGCGTACTCAGAAAACTCTGCAGAATTATGCCCGGTGAAGATTTTATATATTTTGGTGACTCAATTAATGCGCCTTACGGAACGAAAAGCAAGGAAGAAATTAAAGAGCTCACAGAAAAAGCCTTTGATTACCTCAGAGAAAGAGACTGTAAGGCGGTTGTAATTGCCTGCAATACTGCAACAAGTGCCGCGGCGAAGTATCTTCGTGAAAAGTATCCTGATTATCCTATAATCGGTCTTGAGCCTGCATTGAAGCCTGCTGCACTTTCTATGGATTATCCTAAAGTGCTTGCAATGGCTACGCCTCTGACTCTTAAGGAAGAAAAATTCCTGAATCTTATGGCTCAGTATGAGGATAAGGCTGAGTTTGTTAAGCTTCCTGCACCGAAGCTTGTGGAGTATATTGAAAGCGGTGAGCTTGATTCAAAGGAAGAAATTGCTTATCTTGAAGAAATACTTACTCCCTACAAAGACGGTAAGGTTGATGCAGTTGTACTGGGCTGTACACATTTTCCTTTTGCAAGAAAAACTATACAAAAAATTCTCGGTGAAGATGTGCTTGTGTTTGACGGTGGCCTGGGTGCTGCAAGACAGTGCAGAAGAGTTCTTGAAGGCAAGAATCTTCTGAACGGAAAAGAAGAGGGTGGTACTGTCATTTTCCTTAACAGTATTCCCGAAAAGACAGCGGTTGCAAAAAAGCTATTTTATTATAAAGGTTGATTGAAAATGAAAATTCAGGACGAGCTCAGAGAATACCTCATAAAAGAGGGCGCTGCCGACGTTGGTTTTTGCAGAATTGATGACGGTGACTTCGGTGAGTGCAGATATGCAGTCAGTATAGTTGTACACCTTTCTGATGCAATTGTTGACGAAATCGGTGCGGAGCCTACTCATACCTACTTTAACCATTATAGAAGTGTCAACGCTTTTATAGACTCTCTTCTTTTCAAATGCGGTAATTTTCTGCAAAGCAGGGGATATAAGTACATCACCGTTGCTGCTTCACAGAGCATAAACAAAGACGGCTGGAACTATATGGGCAGATATTCCCATAAAAAGGTGGCGGCTCTTTCAGGTCTTGGCACAATCGGAAAAAGCTCAATGTTCCTTCACGAAAAATATGGCTCAAATGTTAGACTCGGTTCACTTTTTACTGACTGTGAATTTGATGTGAGCAACGTTAAGCCTGTTTCACTCTGCAAGGACTGCGACAGATGCGTAAAGGCTTGTCCTTCGGGTGCAATCAAGGGCGCTGAGTGGAGTGTCGATTCTGAAAGAGATGATATGTTCGACCCTGAAAAGTGCAGTAACTATATGAAAACCCATTTTAAGCATATAGGCAGGGGAGCAGTCTGCGGTATTTGCATGAAGGTCTGTCCCTACGCAAAAAATTAACTTTTTAAATGCTAAAAAAGTTGAGGCTTTACTATTGACATTGTTCTTTTAGTATTATATAATATCTTGAAAATGAAATGCCGGTGTGTCGGAATTGGCAGACGACCGCGACTCAAAATCGTGTGCCTTTGGCGTGTGGGTTCGAGTCCCACCACCGGCACCAAAAGAATGTTCAGACAGGTGGTGTAAGCGATATGAAGAAGATGAAAAATGCTCAAATTTCTTCAATCGGTACACCTGTTTCTTTTTTCACTGAAACAGTTATCTTTAATTTTAACGAGTAACTTTTTGTTGCTCGTTTTATTTTATATTCTGAGCATATTTTCAGCTGAATTTAATGCTCATAAACTTTACTTTTCAGGGAAAAAGGTGTATAATAATTTATTATTTAGCGAAAGGGCGTAGTTACAATGAAACACTTACTTAAACTTATTGACTGGTCAAAGGAAGAGATACTTGAAACCCTTGACCTTGCAGATAAACTCAAGGCCGAAAAAAAGGCTGGAATCAAGCACCACATTCTTGAAGGAAAGACCCTCGGTATGATTTTTGAAAAGTCATCAACGAGAACAAGAGTATCCTTTGAGGTTGGTATGTTTGACCTTGGCGGTGCTGCGCTTTTCCTTTCATCAAAGGATTTACAGATAGGTAGAGGCGAACCCGTTCAGGATACTGCAAGAGTACTTTCAAGATTCCTTGACGGTATTATGATAAGAACCTTCGACCAGGAAGAGGTTGAATCGCTTGCAAAGCACGGTTCAATCCCCATTATCAACGGTCTTACAGACTTCTGTCATCCCTGTCAGGTACTGGCTGACCTTCAGACAATCCGTGAATATAAGGGATCTCTTGAAGGCAAGAAGCTTTGCTACATAGGTGACGGTAACAATATGGCAAACAGCCTTATCGTAGGCGGTATCAAAACAGGTATGAGCGTTGCAATTGCCTGTCCTAAGGAATATCAGCCTGATGAAGAAATTATGAAGTGGGCAAAGGAAAACGGCGACTTCATCTGCACCGACAACATTCTTGAAGCTGCCAAGGGCTCAGATGTGCTTTACACTGACGTGTGGGCTTCAATGGGTCAGGAAGGCGAAGCAGAAGAGAGAAAGAAAATTTTCAAGGATTTCCAGATCAATGACAGTGTAGTAGGTGTAAGCAACGAAGGCGTTATGGTTCTTCATTGTCTTCCCGCTCACAGAGGTGAGGAGATTACTGCAAAGGTTCTTGAAGAGCACGCTGCAGAAATTTTTGATGAAGCAGAGAACAGACTCCATGCACAGAAGGCAGTTCTTGTAAAGTGTATGGCTGACTGATTACCATAATATCAAGAGAAAGGAAGTTTCACAGATTTTTTGTGTGGACAAGGGCAAAGATAACATGAAAAAGCGTTATTTGGTTTTGCAGGATAAAACGGTGTTTGAGGGCTATGCCTTCGGTGCCGATTGCGAAAAGGTAGGCGAGCTTATCTTTTCAACAAACGTGGTAGGCTACATCGAGCTTCTCACTGACCCGTGCTACTACGGACAGATTGTTGCTCAGACCTTCCCCACTATCGGTAACTACGGAATTATCGAAGAGGACTTTATCGGTAAGCCCGCCTTAAGCGGTTACGTTGTACGTGAATGGTGCGAAAAGCCCAGCAACTTCAGATGTGAATATGATATAGATAAATTCCTTAAGGATAACGGTATTCCCGGTATCTACGGAGTTGATACAAGAGAGCTTACAAACATTATCAGAGACGGCGGAACACAGAATGCAATTATCTGTGATGAAATTCCTTCTGATATGTCAGCTGTTGAAAACTACAAAATAGTTGATGCTGTTAAGAATACCGCTTCAAAAGAAAAGAGTGAGCATATTGCAGGACTTGAGGTTAAAAACCACCTTGCAATTCTTAACTTCGGTTCAACAAAGAAGCTTGAAGCTGAGCTTGCAGGAGAGGGCTACAAGGTAACGGTTCTTCCTTACGATACAAAGGCTGAGGATATTCTTTCACTTGGCGCTGAGGCAGTAGTTCTTTCGGAGGGTGCAGGTAACCCCGAAGAAATGAAGGAAGCTTCTGCAGAAATAGGAAAGCTTATGGGTAAAATTCCCGTATTCGGCATAGGCCTCGGTCATCAGCTTATGGCTATGGCAAAGGGAGCAGAAATTATAAAGCTTCCTTACGGCCATCACGGCGGAAATCAGCCCGCAAAGGTTGTGGGTACTGCGAGAACACTTATTACCTCACAGAACCACAGCTATGCCGTTAAAGAAGACAGCATAAAAGAAGGCACAGTCAGTCATATGAACGGCAACGATAAAACCGTTGAAGGAATTGAGTACAAAGACAGCTTTGCACTTTCAGTTCAGTTTGAAGTGAACGCTGACTATGTAATCGAAAAAATAGAAAAATTAATGGAGGAGTTTAACAATGCCGCTGAATAAAGATATTAAAAAAGTTCTTGTTATCGGTTCAGGTCCTATTGTTATCGGACAGGCTGCCGAATTCGACTATGCAGGCGCTCAGGCTTGCCGTGTGCTTAAGCAGGCAGGAATGAATGTTGTACTTGTTAACTCCAACCCTGCTACAATTATGACAGACAAGGCTCTTGCTGATGAAATTTATCTTGAGCCTCTTACATCTGAAACACTTAAGAGAATTATCCTTCTTGAAAAGCCCGACTCACTTCTTGCAGGTCTTGGCGGCCAGGTTGGTCTTACTCTTTCAATGCAGCTCTGGAAGGAAGGCTTCCTTCAGGAAAACGGCGTAAAGCTTATCGGTACTGATGTTGAAGCTATTGATAAGGCTGAAGACAGACAGCTTTTCAGAGACACAATGGAAAGCATCAATCAGCCCTGCATTCCTTCAGAAATTTCATACGACATTGAAACATCACTCGCTATCGCTAAACATATCGGGTATCCCGTTATTGTACGTCCTGCTTTCACTCTCGGCGGTGCAGGCGGCGGTGTTGCTTATAACGAAGACGAACTCAGAATTATTGCAAAGACAGGTCTTGATGCTTCACCTATCACACAGATTCTTGTTGAAAAGTACATCAAGGGCTGGAAAGAAATTGAATTTGAAACAATGCGTGACTCAGCAGGTAACACAATTGCTATCTGCTCAATGGAAAACTTTGACCCAGTTGGCGTTCACACAGGCGACAGTATTGTTGTTGCTCCCGCTCTTTCACTTTCATCAAAAGAGTACAATATGCTCAAGAACGCTGCTCTTGATATTGTAAGCGCACTTAAGATTGTGGGCGGTTGTAACTGTCAGTTTGCTCTCAATCCCGACTCATTTGAATATGCAGTTATCGAGGTTAACCCCCGAGTTTCGCGTTCATCAGCTCTTGCTTCAAAGGCTACAGGTTATCCTATTGCAAAGATGACAACAAAGCTTGCTCTCGGTTACAATCTCGATGAAATCCAGAACGACATCACAGGCGAAACAATTGCCTGCTTCGAGCCTTCAGTTGACTATGTTGTATGTAAGTTCCCCAAGTGGCCCTTTGATAAATTCATCGGCTCAAGCAGAAAGCTTGGTACACAGATGAAGGCTACCGGTGAGGTTATGTCCATCGGTCAGAGCTTTGAAGAGGCTATTATGAAGGCTGTAAGAGGTGCTGAGATTTCACTTGATACTCTCAACGCTGAGCCTATAAACGACAAGCCTTTACTCCAGCGACTTGAAGACCAGGATGACAGAAGAATTTTCACTATCTTCGAAGCTATCAAGGCAGGTGTTTCAACAGATACAATCAACGAAATCACAAGAGTTGACAAGTGGTTCATTGAAAAGCTACGCAATCTTGCAGATTTTGAAAACGAAATTCAGGGTAAGGAAATTGACGAGGAAACTTATCTCAGAGCTAAAAAGCTTGGTTATAACGACAAGACTCTTAGAAAGTTCTGCTCATTCCCCGAATCATTCCACAGAAGTGCTAGCTATAAGATGGTTGATACCTGTGCAGCTGAATACTGCGCTACAACACCTTACTTCTATTCATCATATGACAAGGCTTGTGAATCAAGACGCTTCAAGCGTTCAGGCAAGGATGTTGTAATGGTTCTCGGTTCAGGTCCTATCAGAATCGGTCAGGGTATCGAATTCGACTACTCCTCAGTTCACTGCGTATGGACTCTTAAAGAGCTTGGTTATGATGTTGTAATTGTAAACAACAACCCTGAAACAGTTTCAACTGACTACGATACAGCTGACAGACTTTACTTTGAGCCTCTTTGTCCCGAAGATGTAATGAACATCATTGAGGTTGAAAAGCCTATTGGTGTCGTTGTTGCCTTCGGCGGACAGACTGCTATCAAGCTCACAAAATTCCTCGACGACAGCGGAATTCAGATTCTCGGTACATCTCAGGAGGGTATTGACACAGCTGAGGACAGAGAAAAGTTTGATGCACTTCTTGAAAAGTTCGGCTTCCTTCGTCCTGCAGGTACAGGCGTTATGACTATGGAAGAAGCACTTGAAGCTGCTAACAGACTTACTTACCCCGTACTTCTCAGACCTTCATACGTTATCGGCGGTCAGAATATGCAGATTGTACACAACGACGTTGAAGTTGAAAGATATATGAAGAAGATTCTTTCAACAGGCATTGAAAACCCCGTTCTTGTTGACAAATATATGAGCGGTACAGAAATCGAGGTTGATGTAATCTCCGACGGTAAGGATGTTCTTATTCCCGGTATTATGCAGCATATTGAAAGAGCAGGTGTTCACTCAGGTGACTCAATTGCAGTTTACCCGCCCTTCTCACTTACTGACCAGATGACTCAGACCGTTGTTGAGTGCAGCGAAAAACTTGCTCTGGCTCTCGGCACAAAGGGTCTTGTAAATATTCAGTATCTTATCTACGAAAATCAGCTTTACATCATTGAGGTTAACCCCAGAGCTTCAAGAACAATTCCTTACATCAGTAAGGTTACAAATGTTCCCATGGTTGACCTTGCAACAAAGGTAATGACAGGTACACCCCTTAAGGATTTAGGCTACGGCACAGGTCTTTACGAGGCTCCTCCTTACTTTGCAGTAAAGGCTCCTGTGTTCTCCTTTGAAAAGCTCAACGATGTAAACAGCTATCTCGGACCGGAAATGAAGTCCACCGGTGAAGTTCTCGGTATCGGTAAAACTCTTAACGAAGCACTCTTCAAGGGTCTTACCTCTTCAGGTCTTTGCGTAAACCGCAAGGGCGACAGAGAGCTCGGTGCACTTATCAGCGTTGATGAGCATGACCTTCACGAGGTTGTTGCAATTGCAAAGAAGCTTCAGGATCTTGGCGTAAATATTTACGCAAGCAAGAACACAGCAAGAGCAATTGTAAATCTCGGTATCAACGTAACATACGTAAAGGGCATCAGAGAAAGCGATTACTGCTTCTCACTTCTTGAAAGCGGAAAAATTGACTTCATTCTCTACACAGGCGCTCTCTTTGACTCCTCAATGGATAACTACATTGCCCTTCACAGAAAGGCTCTTCAGCTTGGTATTGCTTGTTTTACCTCACTTGATACAGCCAACGCAATGATTGATATTCTTGCAAGTAACTACAGTCAGCAGAACACAGAGCTTATTGACATAAACTCAATGAGAACAACGAGAAATAAGTTCAAGTTCGCTAAGATGCAGGGTACAGGTAACGACTACATCTTCATTGACAACCGTGATGGACAGATTACCTGCCCCGAATCGCTTTGCATCAATTTCTGCGACAGACACTACGGCATCGGCGGCTACGGTATGGTGCTTATTGAAAACTCCGAGGTTGCAGATGCAAAAATGAGAGTATTCAACCGTGACGGCTCTGAGGGTAAAATGGCAGGTAACCCCATACGCTGCGTTGCCAAGTTCCTTTATGATAAGGGTATTGTTGTGAAGGAAGAAATGACAATTGAAACAGGAGCCGGCATCAAGGAGCTTAAGCTCTATGTTTCTAACAAGAGAGTAACCTCCGTTCAGGTTAATATGGGTAAGCCCGACTTCAGCACAAAGGCTCTTCCCTGTACACTTGACGAGGACGAAATTATCGACTATCCCATTACAATCGGTGCAGGCAGCTACAACATCACCTGCCTTAGCGTAGGTAATCCGCACTGCGTAGTATTCAAGAAGGATATTGATTCAATCGACATCAATAAGGTTGGCCCCTACTTTGAAAAGGCTGACATCTTCCCCGAAAGAATCAACACCGAATTTGTAAGAGTGGTAAACAGAAACACAATTAAAATGCGTGCTTATGAGCGTGGTAACGGTGAAACCTTTGCCTGCGGTACAGGTGCTTGTGCTGCTGTTGTTGCAGCAGTTGAAAATGGCTTCTGCAAGAAGGGCGAAGAAATTATCGTTAAGCTCAAGGGCGGCGATCTTGCTGTGACCTATAACGATGACGGCATCTTTATGACAGGTAATGCAGTTCTCGTTTACGAAGGCGAAGCAGAGTATTAATTCTTTGGAGTAGTAACTTTAATGAGTAAAAAAGTTATAGTTATCGGTGCAGGTGCCTCCGGCCTTATGGCTGCGGGCACCGCTGCCGAAAACGGACACAATGTTATTCTTGTTGAACGAAATGACAAGGTTGCAAGAAAGGTTATGATTACGGGCAAGGGCCGCTGTAATGTAACCAATAACTGTACACTTATAAATGACCTTATTCAGAATGTGCCTACTAACGGAAGGTTCCTTTACGGCGCATTTTCAAAGTTTATGCCCATTGACACAATGGAATTCTTTGAGGATATGGGTGTAGCTCTCAAGGTTGAAAGGGGAAACAGAGTTTTTCCCGAAAGCGATAAGGCTGTGGAAATTGTTGACGCTCTTAACGCCTTTTCGAGCGATGCGGGAGTTAAACGCATTAAAGGCAGGGTAACATCTCTGATAGCCGAAAACGGTGAAATCAAAGGCGTTAAGCTTGAAGACGGTCAGGAGTTTTTTGCTGACGCAGTAATTGTTGCGACGGGCGGAGCATCTTATCCTCTTACGGGCTCAACGGGTGACGGATACACTCTTGCAAAGCAGGTAGGTCACACCGTAACTGAGCTTAAGCCCTCACTTGTACCTCTTGTGTGCCATGAAGGCTTCTGTATGGACTTACAGGGTCTTTCTCTGAGAAACGTTGAAATCAGCGTTCTCAACACAGAGAATTACAAGGAGGTTTATAAGGATTTCGGTGAAATGCTCTTTACTCACTTCGGTGTGTCAGGTCCTCTTGTTCTCAGTGCAAGCTCTCATATGAAAGATATTAAGCCGAGAAAGTACGAAATTCATATTGATCTGAAGCCGGCTCTCAGCTATGAACAGCTTGATAAGAGAATTCAGAGAGATTTCCTTGAAAACTCAAACAAGAACTTTATAAATGCACTTGATGCACTTTTACCTAAAAAGCTTGTTCCCGTTATTGTTAAGCTTTCGGGAATAAAGCCTGCGGTTAAGGTTAACCAGATTACAAAGCAGCAAAGAAGCGACCTTGTAAATCTTCTTAAGGATCTGAAGGTTACCGTTATCGGCTTCAGACCTATTGAAGAGGCGATTGTTACCTCGGGCGGAGTCAGCGTTAAAGAAATTGACCCGAAAACGATGGAGTCAAAGCTTATAAAAGGGCTTTACTTTGCAGGCGAGGTAATCGACGTTGATGCGTACACCGGCGGCTTTAATCTGCAGATTGCTTTTTCAACGGGCAGACTTGCAGGCTCAAGTATATAAAAATGGAGAAGAAAAATATGAAGATAATTAATGTTGCAATTGACGGCCCTGCAGGTGCAGGAAAAAGCACAATTTCAAGAAAGGCTGCTGCCGAGCTCGGATATATCTACATCGACACAGGTGCTCTTTACAGAACGGTGGGTCTTAATGCTCTCAGAAAGGGTGCAGACCTTCAGAGTGATGATGCAATTATTGCAACTCTTACCGATGATGTAAAGGTTGAGCTGAAGTTCATTGACGGTGAACAGAGAATGTTCCTTTCAGGGGAAGATGTTTCCGACAAAATCAGAACACCTGAAGCTTCAATGGCTGCTTCAAGAGTTTCAGCTGTACCAAAGGTAAGAGAATATCTTTTTGATTTGCAGAAAAAGCTTGCAAGTGAAAATAACTGCGTAATGGATGGCAGAGATATCGGTACTGTTGTACTTCCCGATGCAGATGTCAAAATTTTCCTTACTGCTTCACCTGAAGCAAGAGCAGAAAGACGCTTCAAGGAGCTTACCGAAAAAGGTATGGATGTGAAGTTTGAGGATGTTCTCGCTGATATGATCAAGCGTGATTACGACGACTCACACAGAGCAATTGCTCCCTTAAAGCAGGCTGATGATGCTATTCTCTGCGACACAAGCAATATCGGTTTAGAGGAATCAATTGAACTCATAATCAGAACAATTAAGGAGAATATATAAGTATAATTGTCAATAAAAAGAGTTGATTTAATTGTACTTTGATTACAAAAAGCCCATAAAGAAAAGTCCGCTTTATCCCGTGGGCAAGTACCTTTCAAATTTCCTTGCGCCTTTTGTTTATGATTTAAGCTGCTTCGGTCAGGAGAATATACCTCTTGAAGGACCTCTTATTATTGCTTGTAACCATATCTCTTTTTCAGATCCGGCGGTGATTATTGCCAACTGTCCGAGAAGAGTTTGTTATATGGCTAAAAGTGAGCTTTTCCAAAAACGGCGCTGGGCACTTCTTATGAAAAGTATGAACGCTTTTCCCGTAAAACGTGATTTTGCTGACCGTAATGCCGTAAGATATGCACAGAGGGTAATTGATGAAGGCTTTGCATTGGGCATTTTTCCCGAGGGCAGAACGGTAGAAGAGCTTATTCCGGACCAGGCGAAAAACGGTGTGGCTTATATCTCATACAAAACCGGTGCGGATGTGCTTCCTGTTTGCCTTTACAGAAATCCTGATGATAAAAGAAAGCGTCATTCCCTTGTACTTCGTTTCGGAGAGGTTATAGAGAATAACAGTCTTTTTCACAGAGATAAGAGCAGAAGTGAGGATATTAAAAAGGCTGCAGATACAATAATGAATGAAATTAAAAGAATGTGGGAGGAAGAGCATTGCAGATAGTTACAGCTAAAACGGCGGGCTTCTGTTTCGGTGTAAACAGAGCGGTTGATATGATTTATAAAATGCTTTCTGAAGACAGAAAGGTCTGCACTCTCGGTCCCGTTATTCACAATCCGCAGGTTATTGAAGATTTGCAAAGCAGGGGAGTGAAGATAATTTCTGACCCCTCTGAAGTGCCTGAAGGTTACGAGGTTGTTATCCGTGCTCACGGAGTAACTAAAGAGACGACAGATAAGCTGAAGGCTCTCGGAATTTCTTATGTTGATGCTACATGTCCTTATGTTCTGAAAATTCACAAGATTGTCAAAGAGCAAACTAATAGCGACAATATACTTTTAATCGGCGGTGACGATACTCATCCCGAGGTATGCGGCTTCAGAAGTCACGCAAAAGGAGATTCTTTTGTTTTCAAAAATGCAGAAGAACTCTGTGTTTTACTGGAAAAAGAAAACAATTTTTCAGAAAAAGAAATAATTATCGTTTTTCAGACAACTTTTTCAGTAAAAGAATGCAAAAAATGTGCAGAAATTATTCAAAAAGTATGTACAAATCCGATTTATTTTGATACAATATGTAATGCGACTCAAAATCGACAGGACGAAGCAATGCTTCTTTCAAAAGAGAATGACGTTATGATTGTCATTGGCGGAAGATTTTCTTCAAACACAGTCAAGCTTAAAAATGTCTGTGAAGAAAACTGCAGAACCTTTCTTATTGAAAGAGCTGATGAGCTTAAAAACATTGATTTCGGGAATGTAGAAAAAATTGGTATAACGGCAGGTGCTTCAACACCTGCATCTATAATAAAGGAGGTTGAAGTCATTATGACAGAAAACTTTAATGAGCAAAATCTTACAAAGGAGACACAGGATCAGGAGCTGTTCTTTGCAGCGGTTGATAGCATAGATGACACAAGTGATAATCCGTTTGTTGTTGGCGTTGTTGTTGGTATCGCACCGAATGAGATTCAGGTTGATATCGGCAGAAAATATGCCGGCTTTATCCCTGTTGAAGAATACAGCAACGATCCCACAGCTGACCCTGCTAAGGAGCTTAAGATCGGCGACGAACTTAACCTCATTATCATGAAAACAAATGATAATGAAGGTACTATGAAGCTTTCAAAGCGTCTTTATGACAGAAGAGCATCATGGAAGAACATCGTAGCTGCTAAGGAAGCTGACGAAGTAGTTGAAGCTGTTGTTTCAGAAGCTGTAAGAGGCGGTGTAATCTGCTACCCCATGGGTGCAAGAGTATTCATTCCCGCATCACTTACAGGTCTCGGCAAGGATGAGGACCTTTCAGCTCTCGTAAAAGAGACTGTTAAGTTCAGAATCATCGATATCGACGAACAGAAGAAACGTGTTGTAGGTTCAATCCGTGCTGTTCTCAGAGAAGAGAGAAAGGCTGCAACAGATGCATTCTGGGCTGACATTGCTGAAGGCCAGGAATTCACAGGTACAGTTAAGTCTCTCACAAACTATGGTGCATTTGTTGATCTCGGCGGAGTTGACGGTATGGTACATATCTCAGAGCTCTCCTGGAAGAGAATCAAGCATCCTTCAGAAATTGTTAACGTT
>JAFWZS010000013.1 GCA_017522205.1 Clostridia bacterium | reverse complement strand
GGTGACCCCGGTGACGGTAAGAGTACCTTTATGCTGACACTCGCGGCACTTTTAACAACAGGTCAGAGTCTTCCCTTCTGTGATGAAGAAATTGAACCGATGAATGTAATTTACCAGACAACGGAAGATGATGCAGAGGACACTGTTGTACCGAGATTCATAAAGGCGGGAGGTGATACAACAAAGCTTCATTTCATCAACGAGAAAGAAAAGACATTGACTTTCAGCGACAAGAGAATCGCTGATGCAATAAAGGCGACCAACGCTAAGCTCGTTATCCTTGACCCCTTGTCCGCTTATATAGGCGGTGATGTTTCACTTAATGTGGCTAATGATGTAAGAGCGCAGTTCAATCCGCTTATACAAGCCGCAAAGGAAACGGGCTGTGCCGTTGTAATTGTCGGTCACATGAACAAGGCTGGCGGAACAAAGGCTCTTTACCGGAGCCTCGGTTCTATTGATGTGGTAGGAGCTGCGAGAAGCTGTTTACTCATTGCGAGAACAGACAAAGACAGACCTGACGAAAGAATAATGGCGGTGCAAAAAAGCAATCTTGCCGCTACGGGTAATGCAGTTATCTTTAACATTACACATGGCGGCATTGAGTGGGTGGAAGAAACTGCGAGAACGGCAGACGAAATCTTAAGCTCTTCTTCCTCATCATCAGGCAGACCAAATGAGCAGATTACAAAGGCAAAGGAAATACTTTTGGAAATGCTTTCTGACGGACCGAAGCCTCAGGCTGAAATCATGAGTCGGATGGAAAAGGAGAACATAGGCAAGAGTACGGCAATCAAGGCTAAAAACGAATTAGGCTGTGCGAGCATAAAGGAAGGCAAGCATTGGGAATGGGCACTTTTAACAGAGGAAGGATTCATTAATCACGGCGACTTTGCTGAGATACCGTGAATTATTACATCCTTCCTTGGATGTAGAAAACAAATTAATTTTGGAGGTAATTATGAAAACAACATTATCAGAAATCAGTATCAGTAATCTGAAAGACTTTGAAAACAATCCCTTTATTTTCCGTGAGGACACGGCCTTTGAGATGCTTATGGAAAGCATTTCAAACTTAGGTGTGATTACTCCGATTATTGTCAGAACACTTGATGACGGCAACTTCGAAATCATCAGCGGTCACAGAAGAGTTGAAGCCTGCAGAAGGCTGAAAATCGAGACCATACCTTGTATCGTGAAAGAGCTTATAAGAGATGAAGCAACGGTAATCCTCGTTGACCTTAATCTGCAGAGAGATGAGGTTTTACCCAGTGAGAAAGCCTACGCATACAAGATGAAAATGGATGCACTTAAAAATCAGGGAGCAAGGACAGATTTAACTTCTCGACAGCCTGTCGACAAGTCAGACAGCAGGAGAACGGGTGAAATTATCGGTGAGGAAGCGGGTGACAGTGAAAGGCAGGTACAAAGATATATTAGGCTTACGTACCTGCTCCCCGAGATTCTGAAGCTCGTTGACGAAGAGAGAATTGCCTTTACTCCTGCGGTTGAGCTGTCTTATATTCCTTTGGATTTGCAGGAAAGAATATATGATTTTTACACCGAAAATGAGGTGACGCCATCCTATTCTCAGGCAGTAAGGATGAAAAATTATCAGTGTCACGGGAACCTGACAATTGACAAGATAAATGAAATTCTCTCCGAGGAAAAGCCTAACCAAAAGGAGTACCTGAAAATTCCCACGGACAGGCTTTATAACCTTATAAAGCCATGGTATACCGAAAAGCAGAAGCAGGAGTTCATCATAAAAGCTGTGGAGCATTACAACCGTTATCTTCAGCGTCAGCAATACCGAGGCTCACGGTAAGGAAGGAGGGATGCTATGAAATCACAGGAAGCGTATAAGTTATTATTCAGGGAATATCCCGATGTGGTAAACGCCCGTCAGCTTTGTGAAATGCTTGGCGGTATAAACATTAAAACTGCCTACAAGCTTCTAAAAAGCGGTGCAATCAAAAGCTTTATTATCGGCAATAAATATCTCATCCCGAAAATCAATGTTTTTGAATACCTAGAGTTAGTGGATAACAAAACATAATCTCACACATTTGCAAAAAGTCAAATCTGCCGCTAACATATAGGTGTCAGCGGCAGATTCATACAAAAATCAAGAAAAGGAAGTGATACAAATAGTTACAGGTCATCTCAGGGAACGAGGCGGTATTTACCACATAGTTCTCAATTATACCGACAGTGACGGCAAAAGAAAAAATCCCTCCAGGTCAACGGGACTGCCTGTGAAGGGAAACAAAAAGAGAGCTGAAAAAATGCTCCGTGAGGCTTGTGAAGAGCTCGAAGAAAAGCTGAAAAACGGCGAATTAAAAAAGGAAAAGGCTTATTCACCGCCTGAAATGCAAAAAACGCCCTTTAAAGAGTTTTTACAGGATTGGCTTCAGATGTCAAAGGTGAATGTAGAGGTGTCAACCTACGGCGGATATTGCCGTGTTATCAACAGAAAAATCATCCCGTATTTTGAAGCGCATTATCCGGGCATTATGCTCGAGGATGTTACACCGAAGCAGATTCAGGATTTTTACACCTTTGAAATGACAGTAAACGGTGTTTCGGCAAACACTATTATCCATTACCATGCAAACATCAGAAAGGCTCTGCATTATGCTTTTAAAATAGGACTTATTGATGTCAACCCTGCTGACAGAATTGACAGACCGAAAAAGGAGCGCTTTGTGGGTGAAGCCTATACGGAAGAAGAAATCCAGGAGCTTCTTGAAAAATGCAAGGACGATGTTCTTGAATTTGCTATTGTAATGGGTGCATTCTACGGACTTCGCAGAAGTGAGGTCTGCGGTCTTAAATGGGATGCGGTCGATTTCAAAAACAAAACCTTTACGGTAAAAAGAATTGTCACCGAGGTTTATGTTGACGGAAAGATTCAGCTTGTTGAAAAGGAACGCACCAAAACGAAATCCTCATTCAGAAGGCTTCCTCTTATAAAGCCTATGGAGGAATATCTTCTCAAGCTGAAAGAGGAAGAAGAAAAGAACAGAGAGCTTTGCGGTAACTTTTACTGTCAGAAGTATAACGGGTATATTTATGTAAATAAAATCGGTGAGCTCGTAAAGCCGGGATATATAACAAAATACTTTCCTGAGTTTTTAGAGAAAATCGGAATGAGGCGGATACGCTTTCACGACCGTCGTCACAGTTGTGCAAGTCTGCTTTATGCAAACGGCGTTTCACTCAAGGAGATTC
>JAFWZS010000012.1 GCA_017522205.1 Clostridia bacterium | reverse complement strand
TTCCGCTAATAAATCTTCTTCAACTTCTTTTGGAAGTTTTCTTGGACGACCTGTGTTTTTTCTTCCTCTGCGTTCAATGTACAAGCCTTCAGGTCCTTCTTCAAGATAGATGCGTTCCCATAACAGGACTCTTGTATGATCACTTATTTCAAATTGTCTTGCTGTTTCTCTGAAACTGAGCTTCTCCTTGTGCATTGTTTCTATTACTTTTTGTTTGAATTCTCCTGTATATCTCTTGTTCGGTATTCCTTTTGGCATAAAAAATCACCCCTCCTGTTAAACATTATATCACAATGTCTAACATTTGGGGTGCATTTCAGCTGACGCATATCGGTGGCTTTTAACGCATTATTGTGCGGTTAGTTCACATTTTAAAGAAATACTTCCTTATGGGGTGTCGGCGTTCTCTGTTGCCCTTGCGTTTTTCATCTTACGAAAGATATTCAATCACCTTGCTGAGGTTTTCCTCTTTTACAAGGTCAATGCCCTCTTCAAACCTGTCTGAGAGCTCCTTGGCCTTCGGGTCTGCACTTTCCTTCAGCTTGGCTTTGATCATCTTCATAGCCATACCCATCAGCATTTTATACATACCCGTCAGCTTTTTCATATCGAAAGCCCCCTGAAGGAAGAACAGCTCTTCGCTTATTCCGTTTTTCTCTCTGAGCTCAGAGAGCTTTTCCTCTGTGCTGAACATTCCTACTGCACAGACAGCTTTGATATTGCCGAACATTTCCTTTGCCTTCCGGTAATCCTGAAGTGTGCCTGACATAACCCAGGACATAAAGATTACCTCTTCGTCTTTTGCAGTATCCCCTGCTTTTGAGATGCTGACCATTGGGCAGGAAAGCTTTTCTGAAAGCATTTTTGCATAACGCTCGGTTGAGCCTGTATTGGTTGAATAGATGATTGTCATTTTATCTGTCCTTTTCTTTTTTACTCAAAATGTGTCGGATACGGCAAGATATGTTCCCTGCCATCATATTTTATTCCACAGGAAGGTTGAAGCAATGAATCTGCAGACTGTTAAGCATTCTGAGAGGCTCGGCAGCCTTGTATTCTGTGCCTTCTGCAAACATTTTCTGCTGAAGCATAATTGCTGCAAGAAGTGCGGGCTCTGCCTGAGAAACGTGACACTTGACCGCCTTCATCTTCTCTTCTTCAAAATCGCTTATGTCAACAAGTGTGTTGGGCTTGTCGGTATAGTAAAAGCCGATTGCCGAAACCTTCCATGCATCGTCACGCTTTTTTCCGTCAATAAATTCAGGGTAGAAGTCGCACTGAGCATCCATCACTGCATATTTTACTGCATTACCCACCTTGATGTGGTCGCTGTGACATTCTGTTGCAAGGTTGGGGTCAACGGTAAAAACGTAATCAGGCTTGATTTCACGGATAACCTCCATAACCTTAAGAGAGATTTCTCTTTCGGTGTTGTCGTTCTTGTCTGCAAAGCCGAGAAAACCTGCATTCTTCATTCCGAGAGCCTGCTGTGCAGAGAGGGCTTCCTTCTGACGGATTGTAACAACCTCATTTTCCTTACCGATATATTCGGGTTCTGCATAACGGTCATCGGTTACGGTAAGCTCGTAAACCTCAATACCGAGAGAACGCATATATGCAATTGTGCCTCCCATACCGATCTGATTGTCGTCGGGATGAGGCTGAACGCAAAGCACCTTTTTTGCTTTTTTGATTGAAGGTGGTGCACAGAGCAAGTCCGCTGCACCTGTTGCTGCAGAAGCTACGGCACTCATAGCCTCATATCTGAGAGAAGCGTTTCTTTTTCTGAGAATGTTCTTGATTTTCATATTCTCGTCCTCTTTCTTTTATTATTCTGCCGAAATTGTCAGATGTTCAATGGTATTATATCACAACCGGAATTCGTATTCAAGAGGTTGGTTTAACAGTATTGACAAAAAGGCAATATTTATCTATAATAGCCGTGATATAGCTGTGAGGCGATGTAAGGCGGTTGGCAATCTCACTTCCTGAAAGGAGGTGGAGACTATGCCTATTATCATAACAATACATATATGGAAATATACTGTAACGGTTAGGATAAAAAGCAACAACCGCCACTCGGCAAAGTGACGGTTGTTTTCATAAAAAAAATAACATTCACCAGCTAACCGCTTTTATCGGTTACCTTACGGTTATATTATATACCACTTGGCTTTATGTGTCAAGTGGTATTTTTTATTGTGTGTCTTACGGACACGGCAAGCCGTGTTCCTACTGTTATATTACTGTTTCGTCAGTAATTTTGCACTTTGCATTTTGCATTTAAATTGCCGTTTCTGTGAGCTCATAAGAGGAAAAAACCGTTTCAACTCTTTTGCTGCAGCTTTCGGGAGAATAGACCCAACGGTCAATGAAGTCGCTGTTATTATAGTAGGTCACCGGCTCGTTAGGATAAGGTGCCTCAAACGAATCCACAATAATAAGCTTTATCTTCATCCGTTCAGGAATAAGGTTCT
Source organism: Clostridia bacterium (assembly GCA_017522205.1). GTDB lineage: Bacteria > Bacillota > Clostridia > Oscillospirales > Acutalibacteraceae > UBA6857. The sequence goes on along the minus strand of JAFWZS010000012.1, from coordinate 15,378 downwards.
TGATATATACGCTTGCATGCTGACCCGGCTCCACACCCGGCACATACTCTGCAAGACCTGCAAGGTTAGGGGTAAGCTCAACGAAAATTCCGTATCTCTCAACAGAACGGATAATACCCGGTACGGTTTCACCCGGCTTGAAAAGTGCCGCATTCTCCTCCCAGGTACCGAGAAGCTCCTTATAGCTGAGAGTGATTCTGCCGTTTTCATCAATGCTTTTGACAACAGCTTTTATTTTTTCACCTGCTGAAAACCTTGCTGATGGATGAGGTATTCTTGAGACGGAAATGCTGTCAATAGGCATAAGAGCGCTGATTCCTGCCCCGATGTCGGCAAAGACGCCAAAAGGCTCCATATGAGTTATTACGGCATCAATAACACACCCCGGTGTAAGAGCAGAAATGTATTCACGCATACAGTCAAGCTGAACGCTTCTTCGGCTGAGAATAGCCACAGTTTCACCGTTTTCATCCTTCGTGAAATCAATCACACGGCACATCACAGGCTTATTCACCCGTGAAATTATTGCAATATCTCTCACCGAGCCGTCTTCAATACCCATTGCACCCTCATTTCTCGGAATGATACCCTTCATTACACCCAGGTCAACGTGAAGATTATGGTCCTTGTCGCAGACGGTGGCTCTTGCCTCAATAATTCTGCCGCTGTAGTAGGCCTCTTTGATTGCCGCCTTGTTGGTAAGCAGCTTTTTGTTCTCCTCTGTGTGTATCAGATGGTTTTCAGGATAATACTTTTTCATTTTTAAAACCCTTTCTTTATCGTTTTTGTTTTAATATATGCTCAATATCATTGATATTTTACTTTTAAATATGGTATAATGAACATTAAAGCAACTTACATCGCTTATAATCGGAGCGAAGCGACCCTTAATTATTCATTATTCAATATTCATCATTCATTATTCATTAAATTCCGGAGGAATTATTATATGGACGTTCGTGTTGGTGACACTCTCATAATGAAGAAAAATCATCCCTGTGGCACAAATGAATTTCTTGTGCTTCGTTCGGGTATGGATTTCCGTCTTCAATGCAAAAAATGTGAGCACGTTGTTCTTGTGCCACGTAATAAAATTGAAAAGAACATCAAAAAAATTCTCCGTCCCGAGACAGCTGAGGAGTAGAATAATCCTTTTCATAACTGATACTTGACAGAAAAGGAGATTTTTATGCTTAACAAGTTAAAAGGAGCTGAGGAAAGATTTGAAGAAATCACCTCAATGCTCTATAACCCCGATATTATTTCAGATATGGAGCTTTATTCCTCGCTTTTAAAGGAACAGAAAAATCTTTCTCCCATTGTGGAGAAGTACCGTGAATACAAAAAGGCTGAGGAAACCCTTAATGAGTCCCGTCACCTTCTTGACGAAGGCGGTTTTGACAAGGATTTCAAGGAAATGGTGCTTGAGGAATTCGAACAGGCTAAAATTGACACGGCAAGAATTTATGAGGAGCTTAAAATTCTGCTTCTTCCGAAAGATCCCAACGACGACAAAAACGTTATTGTTGAAATCCGAGGCGGTGCAGGCGGTGAAGAATCTGCTCTTTTTGCAGGTGTGCTTTACAGAATGTATTCAATGTATGCCGAAGCAAAGGGCTTCAAAACAGAAACGCTTTACTCCAACCCTACTGAGCTTGGCGGCTTCAAGGAAGTCAGCTTTATGATTAAGGGTGAGGGTGCTTATTCACGCTTTAAGTTTGAATCGGGTGTTCACCGTGTTCAACGTGTGCCTGAAACAGAAAATCAGGGCAGAATCCACACCTCAACCACAACCGTTGCAGTGCTTCCCGAAGCAGAGGAGGTTGACATTGAAATCAACCCTGCAGACTTGCAGATTGACACCTTCCGTTCAAGCGGTGCAGGCGGTCAGCATATAAACAAAACCGAATCTGCAATCCGAATCACTCACCTGCCCACAGGCACCGTTGTTGAGTGTCAGGACGAAAGAAGTCAGCACAAGAACAAGGACAAGGCTATGCGTATTCTCCGTTCAAGAATTCTTGAGGCTGAAAGAGAAAAGCAGCAAAGCTCAATTGCCGACGAAAGAAAAAGCCAGGTAGGCTCAGGTGACAGAAGTGAACGAATCAGAACCTACAACTATCCTCAGAAAAGGCTTTCAGACCACCGTATCGGTCTGACCATATATAAACTTGAGCAGATTCTCAACGGTGACCTTGACGAGGTCATTGACGCCCTCATAACTTATGACACGGCTGAAAAGCTGAAAGGTACAGAGCAATAACTATGGAAACAAAATTATATGAAATAAGCTCTCCCTCTGACGAAAAAATCAAAGAGGTTGCAGAGATTTTAAAAAAGGGCGGAATTGTGGCAATACCCACAGAGACAGTTTACGGTCTTGCTGGCAACGCCCTTTCAGAAGAAAGTGCCGAAAAAATTTTCAAGGCCAAGGGCAGACCATCAGACAACCCCTTTATCGTTCACATCAGTGAATTTTCAGAATGGGACAGTCTTGTGGAAAGCATTCCTGAGCCTGCAAGAGAGCTCAGTGAAAGATTCTGGCCGGGTCCACTTACGATTATTCTGCCGAAATCAGACAAGATTCCTCTCACCGTAAGCGGAGGCCTTTCCACCGTGGGAGTGAGAATGCCGAGCCATCCCGTTGCAAGAGCAATCATCAAAGAATGCGGTTTTCCCCTTGCAGCACCCTCTGCAAACACATCGGGAAAGCCAAGTCCCACTAAGGCTTCTCATGTAAAAGACGACCTTATGGATAAAATCGACGCTATTGTTGACGGTGGTGAAAGTGAGTTGGAGTTGAATCCACCGTAATTTCCCTTGCGGTTTCTCCACCGGTTCTTTTCCGTCCCGGTGGTATCACTACCGAAATGCTGACGGAGGTGCTCGGTGAATTCACCGTTGACGAGGCAGTCTACCATAAACTTGCCGACGGAAAAGAAGCGCCCTCTCCCGGTATGAAGTATAAGCACTAGTCCCCCGAGGCAAAGGTAATTCTTGTAAAAGGCAGCTTCGAGGCCTTCAGAGATTTTGTCGAAAAGAACAAAGAGGAAGGTACATACTGTCTTCTTTTTGAGGATGAGGAAAAAGAAATTTCACTTCCCTCAATTGTCTACGGCAAAAAGAACGACCCTGCCTCTCAGGCAAAGCATATTTTTGATTCACTCCGCACTCTTGACAAGCTGAAGGCTAAAAAGGTCTATGCCCGTTTTCCTGAAAGCGACGGAGTGGGACTTGCAGTTTTCAACCGTCTTATCAGAGCTTCAGGCTTTTCTTTAATCGAGGTGTAAAAAATGAAGGTTTTCGGTCTTACAGGAAAAACGGGTGCAGGAAAAAGCACCGTTGCAGAAAAGCTCCTTTCTCTCGGCTTCTACATCATTGACGGAGATAAAATTGCAAGAGAGATTACAGAAAAAGGAAAACCTGCCCTTAAAGAGTTGGCAAATGAATTCGGCTGTGATATAATAAAAGAAGACGGCAGTCTTGACCGTAAACTTTTAGCTTCAAGGGCTTTCAAAGACAAACAGAGCACAGCAAAGCTCAACGGTATCACTCATCCCATAATCAAAGCAGAGTTCGAAAACGAGCTTAAAAAAGCCGAAACAGAGGGCTTCTCTTATGCCGTAATTGATGCTGCAGCTTTACTTGAAAGCAGCTGCAAGGACCTTTGTGAAAAAATTATTGTAGTAACTGCCCCCGAAGAAATCCGTCTTTCACGAATTCTCAAAAGAGACGGAATAACCGAAGAGCAGGCACTCACAAGAATGAATGCTCAGTTTCCTGATGAATACTATAATGAAAAAGCGGATATAATTATAAGAAACTACCCGCCCTTTGAAAGCAGTATTGACGAAACTCTTAAGGAGCTGACAAAATGAAAATAAAGCACCCTCTTCTTCTGAGAATATTTCTTTCTTTAATTGTGCTTTCGATTATGTCCGTGCTTCTTGTGCTCGGCTCAAGGTCAGTACTTAAGTCATTATATCCCCTCAGATATACCGAATTTGTCGAAACGTATGCAGAGGAAAATAATCTTTCAGACTCCTTTGTCTATGCAGTCATAAAGTGCGAAAGCAGCTTTAAAAGCGATGCCGTTTCCTATGTCGGTGCAAGAGGGCTTATGCAGATTATGCCCGACACCTTCGACTGGATAAAGGGCAGGCTTAAAGATACCATAGACTATGACGGTATGTTTACTCCCGAAGACAACATAAAATACGGCTGTCACCTTTACGGCTATCTTATGGAAAAATATGAAAGTGAAGAGCTTGCCGTTGCCGCTTACCATGCAGGTATGGGAAACGTTGACAAGTGGCTCAAAAATGAGGAGTATTCCGAAGACGGAAAAGCCCTCAGCGACATACCCTTTCCCTCCACAAAAAAATATGTAACCAAGGTTATTGAAACCAAAAAAATATATGAAAAACTATATAAATGAAAGGAACATCCCCAATGGAAAAAGAAAAAACTCAGGCAGAGCTTCTTTCTGAGAAGCTTACCCTTAAAAAAGAACACTTCAGCAAGGCTATGAGTGATGAAGAAATCGCAAAGGCTGATGCTTTCTGCGAAGGCTACAAAACCTTCCTCTCCGAAGCAAAAACAGAAAGAGAATGTGTTGACTACATTATTGCTGAAGCTGAAAAGAACGGCTTCGTACCCTTCGTAAAGGGTGAAAAGTATAATGCCGGTGACAAGGTATACTATAATAACAGAGGCAAGTCAATCATTCTTGCCGTTATGGGTAAAAAGGGTGTTACCGAAGGTGCAAAGATTGTTGCTTCCCACATCGACTCACCCCGACTTGATCTTAAGCCCACACCTCTTTATGAAGATGGTGAAATGGCTTACTTCAAAACCCACTACTACGGCGGTATCAAGAAGTATCAGTGGACTGCAATTCCCCTTGCACTTCACGGCGTTATGATTAAAGCTGACGGCACATCAGTCAAGGTTTCTGTCGGCGAAAAGGCTGACGAGCCCAAGTTCGTAATTACTGACCTTCTTCCCCACCTTGGAAAAGAACAAGGTACAAGAACTCTCAGCGACGGCATCAGAGGTGAGGAGCTTAACATCCTCATCGGTTCAAGACCCTTCAAGGCAGACAGCGGCAGTGAGCTTGTAAAGCTTAACATTCTTTCAATGCTCAACGAAAAGTACGGCATAGTTGAAAAGGACTTCATTTCAGCAGAGCTTGAGCTTGTTCCTGCTCTTCCCGTTTCAGACATCGGCTTTGACAGAAGTATGATTGGTGCTTACGGCCACGACGACAGAGTTTGTGCTTACCCTGCATACAAGGCAGTTCTTGATTCCGACGTTCCGGAACACACAATTCTTGCAGTTCTTTCAGACAAGGAGGAAATCGGCTCAGACGGCAACACAGGTCTTAACTCAGCTTATATGAAGTATTTCATCTGCGATCTTGCAAAAATGGACGGTATTGACGGCAGAGATGCTCTTTCAAAGTCAGAGTGTCTTTCAGCTGACGTAAACGCTTGCTTTGACCCCACCTTCCCCTCAGTTCACGACAAGTACAACTGCTGCACACTTAACCACGGTGCAGTTATCACAAAGTACACAGGCTCAAGAGGCAAATCAGGCACCTCAGACGCAAGTGCTGAGTTCGTCGGCAAGGTAAGAAGAATCCTTGATGCAGGCAACGTTTCCTGGCAGATTGGTGAGCTTGGTAAGGTTGATGAAGGCGGAGGAGGAACCGTTGCAATGTATATTGCAAACCTCAACGTTGACGTTGTTGACCTTGGTGTTCCCGTTCTTTCAATGCACGCTCCCTATGAGGTTGTTTCAAAGTTTGACGTTTACAGCACCTACAGAGCTTGCTTTGAGTTCTACAAATCATAAATATGCATAAAAAACCTACCTGATATTCACATCAGGTAGGTAAAACATACAAATATTCAAAATCCTTGCATAAAAATGTAATTTAATTGATTTTTACCCTTGACTTTTGCATAAAGTTGCGTATAATAGGGTAAGTCACTGAAAATCAAACAGAACGGAGATAGATTAAAATGAAAAAATCAAAGAAAGAAATCAAAAAAATTGTCCTTGCTTATTCAGGCGGACTTGACACATCAATCATTATTCCCTGGCTTAAGGAAAACTATGAGGGCTGCGAAGTAATCGCTGTTTCAGGTGACGTAGGTCAGGCTTCAGAGCTTGACGGCCTTGAGGAAAAAGCTCTCGCTACAGGTGCTTCAAAGCTCTATATCGAAGACCTCAACAAGGAATTCGTAGAAGATTATATCTACCCCACACTTAAGGCAGGTGCAGTTTACGAAGGTATGTACCTTCTCGGCACATCATTTGCACGTCCCCTTATCGCTAAGAGAATCGTTGAAATCGCTCTTGCTGAAGGTGCTGACGCAATCTGCCACGGCTGCACAGGTAAGGGTAACGACCAGGTTCGTTTTGAGCTTGCAATCAAGGCTTTTGCTCCTGATATGGAGATCATCGCTCCCTGGAGAACATGGGAATTCAAGAGCCGTGAAGATGAAATTGAATACGCAATTCAGAAGAACATTCCTCTTAAGATTACCAGAGAAACAAACTACTCAAAGGATAAGAACATCTGGCACCTTTCACACGAAGGTCTTGACCTTGAAAATCCTGCAAATGAACCCAAGTATGACGAAATTCTTGAGCTTGGCGTAACTCCCGAAAAGGCTCCCGACGTTCCTACATATATCACCATCGGATTTGAAAAGGGCGTTCCCACAACACTTAACGGTGAAAAGCTTGACGGTCCCGCAATGGTTAAGGCACTCAACGAAATCGGTGGTGCAAACGGTATCGGTATTGCTGACATGGTTGAAAACCGTCTCGTTGGTATGAAGAGCCGTGGTGTATATGAAACACCGGGTGGAACAATCCTCTACAAGGCTCACGAAATGCTTGAGCAGCTTTGCCTTGACAAAGAAACTCAGCACCTTAAGATGCAGCTTGCAGTTAAGTTCTCAGAGCTGGTTTACAACGGCCAGTGGTTCACAACCTGCCGTGAAGCTCTTTCAGCTTTCGTTGACAAAACTCAGGAAACTGTTACCGGTGAAGTTAAGCTCAAGCTCTACAAGGGTACAATCATGGGTGCAGGTATGACATCCCCCTACTCACTCTACAGTGAAGAAATGGCTACATTTGATGAAGACGAGGTTTACGATCAGTACGATGCAGAAGGCTTCATCAACCTCTTCGGTCTTCCCCTTAAGGTTAAGGCAATGCTCTCAAAGGATTGGGACATCAAATAAATGCAAAGTGCAAAACGCTAAATGCTAAATGGCGAATACACTTTGATTAATAAGAAAACAATTCATCCCGCCGATTAAGGTGGGATGAAACCTTTTATTTGAAAATATTTGTTCACCCTCCAATGCAGCTTATTTTTAAATCTGCATTTTTCTTCAAAATTTGACACTTTCCGAGTTTAGTGATACAATACACCTCGGTGATAAAATGAATTATTCGTTCAAAGCTAACTTTTATAATAACATTCTCGGTAAGCTGAAAAAAGCAGGCATCGTTCTCGGCATCCTCGCTGCCTTTGTTCTGCTTTCTTCTCTCCTTCTTTATCTTACGGTGAATGTAACTGCTGTTTTCTGTGACGGTGAAATTGAAACTGTATATTCCTTTACCTCGGACAGTGAAAGAATCGTTGCTAAGACCTCTTTTACCGTTAATGAAAAGGATAAGCTTATTCCCTTTGAGTCAGATGGCGGTCAAAGGATTATTGCCGTTGCCAAAGAACACACCGTAAAGGTATATGACGGAAAGAAATTCATCAAAAAGCTGAAGGTTACAGGTACGGTGAGAGATGCAATAGAAAAGGCAGGTCTCAAGCTTAAAGAAGGCGACGAGGCAAACCAGCCTCTTGATTTCGGTATTACGGAAAACACCACCATAAAGGTTATCCGTGGTTTTCCCGTTAGAATTACTGCAGACGGCAAAACCATAAAGGTGAACTTCAGTGGCGGTACGGTAAAAGAGCTTCTTAAAAAAGCAAAAATAACTGTCAGCGATATTGATATTGTTGAGCCCGGAATAAATAAAAAAGTTAAAAATGGCACCTCAGTGACCGTTAAGAGAGTAAAATATGAACACAAGACGGTCAAGGGTATTATTGAATATGAAACCAAAGTCGAGTATGACGACAGCAAGTACGAAGACGAAGCAAAAGTAAAACAAAAGGGTAAAAACGGCAAGAAAACCGAAACCGTGAGAAAGATTTATGTTGACGGTGAATACCTGAAAAGTGAGGTTATCGAAACCGTCGTAACCAAAAAGCCGGTTACAAAAATCGTTGTCCGTGGCTCAAAATCAAGACCCGGAGGCTACCTTGGCGGTTACGTTACGGGAAAGAAGGTTTTCTCTGAGCTGAAGCCTCCTTTCAAAATTGAGCTTGATGAAAACAACCGGCCTATAAAATATAAGAAAATCATCACCGGCAAGGCTACTGCCTACTGTACGGGCACAACCTGCTCAACAGGAGTAAGGGCTATGCCCGGCAGAGTTGCCGTTGACCCGAGAGAAATCCCCTACGGCACAAAAATGTATATCGTATCCTCAGACGGCAGATGGCATTACGGCTACTGCACCGCAAGTGATACGGGAGGTTTCATATATAACAGCAACACCGTTGTTGACCTTTATATGAGGTCTTATACGGACTGTGTGAATTTCGGCAGACGTAATGTTGACATTTACATATTGGAATGACGGAAGCGTCAGTTAATCATTATAAAATTACAGGAGGAATATACCATGCCACTCTGGACAGGAAGATTCAAGAAATCTCTTGACAAAAAAACCAACGATTTCAATTCATCAATTTCCTTTGACTGCCGTATGGCAAAACAGGATATAAAAGGCTCTGTTGCTCACGCTACAATGCTGGGCAAGCAGAACATCATTGACAAAAGCGAAAGCGACAAGATTGTCGCTTCCCTGGGAGAAATTGCAGCTGACCTTGAAAGCGGTGCTCTTTCAATTGATATGACCGCTGAAGACATTCACACCTTTGTTGAGGGTGAGCTTACAAAGCGTATCGGTGACAGCGGTAAGAGACTTCACACTGCAAGAAGCCGTAACGACCAGGTTGCTCTTGACCTTCGACTTTATCTTCTTGACGAATGTGACAAGCTGACAGAGGCTATTACCAACTTTGTAAAAGTTATTGTAGCAAAGGCAAGAGAAAACTACGACGCAGTTATGCCCGGCTATACACACCTTCAGCGTGCTCAGCCCATCACCTTCGGTCATCATCTTATGGCTTATGCAGCTATGCTTATGCGTGACCTTGACAGAATCGCTGACTGCAAAAAGAGAATGGCTGTGTCACCTCTCGGCTCAGGTGCTCTTGCAGGCACAACCTATCCTCTTGACAGAGAGTATGTTGCAGAGCTTCTCGGTCTTCACGGTGTTTCCACAAACAGCCTTGACGGTGTTTCTGACAGAGACTACGCTCTTGAGCTTATGAGTGCCCTTTCAATTATTATGGTGCACCTTTCACGTTTTGCTGAAGAAATCATTATGTGGTGCTCATGGGAGTTCAAATTCATTGAGCTTGACGATGCGTTCTCAACAGGCAGCAGCATTATGCCTCAGAAAAAGAACCCCGATATTGCAGAGCTTGTAAGAGGTAAATCAGGCAGAGTTTTCGGCGATCTTCTCACTCTTCTCACCGCTATGAAGGGCATTCCCCTGGCTTACAACAAGGATATGCAGGAGGATAAAGAAGCTGTTTTCGATGCAGTTGATACTGTTCTGATCTGTGTTGAAACCTTTGCTCCTATGCTTGAAACTGCAACTGTCCTCAGAGACAATATGAGAAACGCTGCAGCAAAAGGCTTCATCAACGCTACTGACTGTGCTGACTATCTTGTTTATAAAGGACTTCCCTTCAGAGATGCTTACAAGGCTACAGGTCAGCTTGTTGCTCTTTGCATTGATATGGGACTTACCCTTGAATCACTTCCTCTTGAGGAATACAAGAAGGTTTGCGACCTTTTCGAAGAAGATGTCTTTGAAGCAATTGACCTTGATGTATGCGTTAAAAAGAGAACCGTTAAAGGCGGCCCCTCACCTGAATGTGTTTTAAATGAAATTGAAGCATTAGAGAAGCTCCTCTTCTAAATGCAAAATGCAAAGTGCAAAATGCAAAACAACTGACGAATCAATAAGTTTAATGCGTACGGATAGAGAGAATTACCAAAATTCTTCTCTCTATGCAGGCGATAAAAAAGAACTCATCCTACCTTGTTTGGCGGGATGAGTTTTTCATATATATCAATTTCAAACCGCAATTTTGCATTTTGCATTAAAAAAAGCCCCATTCGGGGCTTTTTTATACTTCGTTGGTTGCGATAATATCAACGCCTGTGTCACACACATTGCAGATAAGCACATCTCCCATTTTTACGGGAGCGTCAACAACCTCGTTGTTGATTACCTGCATACAGTCAAACATCTTTCCCTTTGGAATGGGCTTTGATGTTTTAACGGGTACAACGGGAAGTGTGCCGCCGCTCACCTTAATGGTGGTTGTGAGCATTCTCACGGGGTTTGTGCATTCGTCAATTGCGTACTGCTCACCTCTTTTACAGGTGTTACCCTTAACTGAAAGCACTTCGTTCTTGTCATTAAGCTCAACTGTCATCATGCAGCCGATAGGACAGGAAACACAAATCATTTCTTTAATCATAATTTCACGCCTCCAATTTTACGGTAATTTCATTTGAACTGAGCTTTGCAATATCGTCAAGTTTAATGGTAACATTTTCCATTTCACCGGGAGCAAGCTTTTTCTTTTTCTTGTTATAAAGAACCTCGTCGCCGCAAGTCACAACAACTCTCTTATCCTTATAAACATCGGCAACACGGAAGTAGATCTTTACATCCTTGTCTGTTGAACGGTTGATATTCTGAGGAACAACATATCTTACGCCGTTTTCAGCCTTAACATGAATATCCTTTCCGTTTCTGCTCTTACTCTTGCCTTTGGAGAGAATATATTTGGCAGCACCTTCACCGGCAATCTGACTTTCCTCGGTTACATAGTCAACAAGGTCGTGTACCTGAAGAACATTACCGCAGGCAAAAATTCCGGGACGGCTTGTCTGTCTGTATTCGTCAACAATTGCGCCGTTTGTTACGGGGTCAATGATAATGCCTGCCATTCTTGTAAGCTCATTCTCGGGAATAAGACCTACAGAGAGCAGAAGTGTGTCACATTCAACATACTGCTCTGTGCCGGGAATGGGACGTCTTCTTTCGTCAACGTTAGCAATTGTAACACCTTCAAGACGCTCAATACCGTGAGTTTTGATAACTGTACAGCTGAGCTTGAGGGGAATACCCATATCGTCAAGACACTGAACAATGTTTCTTGTAAGACCGCCTGAATAAGGCATAAGCTCACAAACCATTTCAACCTTTGCACCCTCAAGTGTCATTCTTCTTGCCATAATAAGACCGATGTCACCTGAGCCGAGAATTACAATCTTCTTGCCTGGCATATAGCCGTCAATGTTTACATATTTCTGAGCTGTACCTGCAGTCATAATACCTGAAGCACGTGAGCCGGGCATATCGAGGGCTCCTCTTGGACGTTCACGGCAACCCATAGCAAGGATAATTGCAGTAGTATGTATCTGCATTACACCGTCTTTGTTGTTTGTTGCAACAATTACGTTACCGGGAAGAATATCCGTAACCATTGTGTCAACCTTAACCTCGATATCTGTCTTTTCAAGCTCTTTGATGAAGCGGTAAGCATACTCAGGACCTGAAAGCTCTTCACCGAAATAGTGCAGACCGAATCCTGTATGTATACACTGTTCAAGAATACCGCCGAGAGTAGCTGCTCTTTCAAGGATGATAATTTTCTGTACACCGCACTCTCTTGCTTTAAGTGCCGCTGCCATACCGGCAGGGCCGCCACCGATTACTACAAGATCATATTTAAGCATTTACTCTCACCTCACTTTGTTTTGTTATAAAGAATCTTTGAACCGTTACCGTGCTTGGTAACCTTGTTCATAGGAATGTCAAGCTCTCTTGCAAGAATTTCTACAACCTTTGAGCCACAGAAGCCACCCTGACATCTGCCCATACCTGAACGGGTTCTTCTCTTTACTGCGTCAACGTCTCTTGCACCGCAGGGAGCCTTGATTGCATCAATAATTTCACCTTCGGTAATGCCCTCGCAACGGCAGATGATTCTTCCGTAACGGGGATCCTTCTTAACAACTTCTGCTCTTTCTTCAGGTGAAAGCTCAGCCATTCTGATGGGAGCAGGACGCTTTGAAATGAACTCAGCCTTCTTTTCATAGGAAGGATCCATTTCTCTGAACATCTTGCCAACATATCTTGCAATTGCAGGAGCAGCGGTAAGACCCGGTGACTCAATGCCTGCAACGTTGATGAAGTGCTCGTTTTCCTTGCTGGGAGCAATGATGAAGTCGTTGTCGTCGCCTACTCTGTGAGCACGAAGACCTGCAAATGAAGTGATAACATTTCTTGTTGTAAGCTGAGGAATAACGCCGTTAACTGAGAATTTAACCTCGTTAAGACCTTCAATTGTTGTGTCAACATCAAGCTTACTGTCGAAGTCAAGATCAAGAGCAGTGGGACCCATAAGCACATTACCGTGAGCTGTGGGAGAAACAAGAATACCCTTACCCATAGCTGAGGGACACTGGAAAAGAACGTGGTTTACCATCTTTCTTTCTGTCTTGTCAAGAAGATAGTATTCGCCCTTTCTGGGGATAAGCTTAAAGGATGTATCACCGATCATATTTGCAATTTTGTCAGCAAAAATACCTGCACAGTTGATTACGTATTTTGCCTTGATTACGCCTGTTGCAGTTGAAAGGTAGAACATATCGTTCTTATATTCGATATCGAAAACACCGCTGTTTCTCTTTACTCTTGCACCGTTCATAATTGCATTTTCGGCAGCTGCAATTGTAAGCTCATAAGGACTTACAATACCTGCAGTGGGTGCCCATAATGCACCGATTGCTTCTTCGCTGATATAAGGCTCCATTGCACGAAGTCTTTCCTGGCTGATGATTTCCATGTTGGGAACACCGTTTTCAAAACCTCTTTCAAAAAGCGTTTCAAGAGTCTGCATATCATCCCAGGAATAAGCCACAACAAGTGAACCTATATTTTTATAAGGTACAGACAGCTTATTGCAGTAGTAAGCCATAAGTGAAGCACCCTGAACATTAAGCTTTGCTTTGAGAGAACCTGTCTCAGCGTCAAAGCCTGCATGGACAATGGCACTGTTAGCCTTTGAACTGCCCATTGCCACGTCTCCTGCTTTTTCAAGCAGAACAAGGTTCATATCAAGCTTACTCAGCTCTCTTGTAATCATAGCACCGACAACGCCGGCACCGATTACGGCAACATCATATTGCATATTTTTCTCCTCCGTTTCATTTCTATGCCAAAAGGCATAAATAGTTAATATAATGATACCATTAAAACTATGAGTAGTCAACAAAATTTCAACATATTTTTTTATTTTTTTTGTAGAAAAATAACGCAGAAATTCACACTTCAGTGAAAATCTGCGTTATTTTTTATAGCTTTTCAACATATTCCTCAAGGCATAGACCCTGTTCATATATTCTTTTTGCGTGGTTTTTCCCTACATAACGAAAATGCCACGGCTCATAGGAAATTCCCGTTATATGGCTCTTGCTGTTGGGATATCTCAAAATGAAACCAAATTTATGTGCATGCTCAGAAAGCCAGCTGTAAGCCTTTTCGTCAGCAGTACCGTTTTCAGCATTTATGTCAACGGCAAAGCCCAGCTGATGCTCACTTGTTCCCGGCATCGCTACCCACCGAAGAGCTTTTTCTCTGGCCTCGCTTCTGCTGAGACCTGCTCTTCTGAACTCACTGATTTTGTTTATCATAAGTGCCTTTTGCTCCTCTTCGCTTCTGTAGCCTGAACGGACAACAAGGTCAACTCCGTCATCAAGGGCAGCATCGAACATATCCTGCAAATCGGGATAAATTCTCTTTTCCACCTTTTCACCACAGGAAAGAGTGACGAACTCCAATTCATAATCATCAGGCACACGGTAATTACTGTTGACCACCATCAGCTGCCAGCCCTTGGTTGTATCAGCTGATTTTATGGGACTTCTGAAATCTGCTCTTTCAACAACAAGTGCAAAAACGAGAGCAAGCAGAACAAAAAGAATAAAGCGACGTTTCTTCTTCAAAATAAAACCTCCTTCGGCTTTAAACAATTATCTTCACAAGATAATTAAAGCACAAAAGGAGGTCTTTATTTTTCTTTCGGAAATTTAACCCTTACATTTTTCTTAAGATGTTCTTACGGAAATCTTAAATCAGAAATACAAGCTTTCAAAATCGTACATTTCCCTTACATTTTCAGCATCTGTGTGAATTGTTATAAGGGTAGATGCAAGAACTGTCTGAGGTGTAACGTGGTAGTATGTACCGCCGAAGAAGCTGCACTCAGCCGTTGCAGGATGCTTATGACCCATTGAGAGAAGACCTACACAGCCGCTTTCAGCAAACACATCATCAAGGGGCTGATTTTTTGGTATGTCGTACTGTGGGAGCTGACTTGTCACTTCAGGGTAATACCACTTATATTTCTCGCCCTTCTTTGCTGCACGGAAGAAGTTGGGAGTATTTTCGTGCAAAAAGACACTTACGTAAACGTTTTCATTTACGGCTTTTTTAGAGCTTATTTCATCCTTGCACCACTTAACCTGGTCTTCGTGAACATAGCCGTAAATATGGTCTTCATCCTCATTGTCGTAGTCCATGGTGTCAATAAACATCATTGAGTGGGTAAGCTCAGAGTCATCGTAAATGTCAATGCTGTACTGACAGCCGCCTGAAATTTCTTTCTCGTCTGAAACAAGGCAATGCTCATACTGAGAAAGATAAGCTACAACGTCTTCGGAAGTGCCGTAGTTTACACCGTCATTGTTGCCGGGTACATAAGCCCAGTATTGATCCATTTCTTCAAAGGCTTCTGCAACTGTCCGAAGAACATAAGCCTTATTGAACATACCGTCGTTTCCGTCGTCAATCATATCCCCTGTCATAACTACAAGATCAGGGTCATACTTTTCAGTCTGAGCCTTCATTTTTTCCATAAGATGTCTGTCACCTAATGAAAGCATAGTTGTAAAGTGGGTGTCTGTGAACTGAAGGACAGTGAAGTCACCGTCTTCATCCACGTAAAAATCGGGCAGCTTTTCTTCGAAAGTAACGGTTTCTGCATAGCCCGAAATGTCGCCCTTTCTCTCAAATTCAGCCTTAAGATCCGGGTTTGAATTAAGAGAACAAATAGCAGTAAATACTGCAACGATTGCA
>JAFWZS010000011.1 GCA_017522205.1 Clostridia bacterium | reverse complement strand
TTTCAAAACTTACTCAAAGAATTTCAAGAACAAGAAAAGACTTCAGAATCCCGAAGAAAACTGGAAGATTTTCAAGAATGTTCACGAGCCGATAATTGACAGAAACACTTTTGAAACTGTTCAGAAGATGAAAGCCAAAGGAAAACGCAGAGCACCCAATCCTGAACATGCAGAAAAGAATATGTTCTGCGGACTGTTATACTGTGCCGATTGCGGAAGTCCGTTATGGTTCAATGTCAATCATCCTAATACTGACATCAAGTATTTTATGTGTTCTAACTACAAGGGTCGCAGAGGCACTTGTGAGGGCACACATTATGTCAGAGCTGATTCTTTGGAACAGATAGTAATGCTTGAACTGAGAAGCCTTGCAAGCTTTCTTGTTGAGGATGAAGAATCTTTTGCGGATATTCTTGAAGCAAAGACCAACAAAAGCATACTCAATCAGCAAAAGTTTCTTGAAAGCAGCATTGATAAAGCAACAGCAAGAACTAAAGAGGTTGCCGTGCTGTATGAAAAACTCTTTGAAAAGCATATCAACGGAGTTGTTAATGAAGAAAGCTTTATGCAGCTCTCACAGAAGTATGAAACAGAGCGTGACGAGCTGAAACTAAAAATCAGGCAATACCAAGAAGAGCTTTCAGAGATAGAAAACCTGCGTACAAGCAAAGAGCAATTCACATTGGCGGTTCGTAAGTTTATGCAGATGGAAACACTAACACCTGCACTCTTAAACGAACTGATTGAAAAAATTGAAGTCCATTCTATTGAGGGCAAGGGAAAGAACAAAACACAGAGGATTGTAATACACTACCGCTTTATCGGCGTTATTGAAAATCCTGTTAAAGAGGAGAATATAGTCCTTGAAGCAAGACAAGGTGTAGCCGTTGAATATCTCACGGCATAACAAAAAAGAGCAGGCTTAAAACCTGCTCGATACATAATAAACATAAACTATTTAACTATGAGGAAATATAAAAAAAGAAAAGTGAGTATTCACTTGTGTTATGAATACTCACTATGGTCCGAGTGACAGGACTTGAACCTGCGGCCTCTTGACCCCCAGTCAAGCGCGCTACCAAGCTGCGCCACACCCGGATGTCTCTTAACGACTTGCCTATTATAGCATAATATAGAGATTTGTCAAGAGGTATTTTGAATTTTTTTGACGATTTTTGAAATTTATTTCAGTATCGGTTCGCCCTTTACATTAAACTTAACTTCTCTTATTCTTGCATGTCTGCAGGGGTCATAGAGAGATTCCTCCCAATATGTTCCGCACTCCCCTTTCAGATGGCTCTCAGGTCTTGCATGGTAAACGAGAAGAAGCTTTCCGTTTTCATCAGTTACGAAGCTGTTGTGTCCCGGACCTGCTTCACCTATGAGGTCTTCAGTTCTGAGAACCGGCTCTGTGTGCTTTGTCCAGCTCTCCTCATTCATAAGATCGGCATCTTTGTCGGCATAAAGCATACCCATGCAGTACTCTGCACCCGTACCCGAAGCTGAGAAGAAGACGTAAACTTTGTTCTTCGTCTTCAGTACGCTCGCACCCTCGTTCACCCTGAATACAACCTTTTCCCAATCGTATTCGGGCTTTGTGAGAAGTATGGATTTGCTCGTGAGAACATTGGGCTCGTCGGGATTAATCTCAGCCATAAAGAGTGAGGAATCGCCGATAATCTCCGCCCAGATAAGATAGTGCCTGCCATGATGCTCAAAGTGTGTCATATCAAGGGAAAAGCTTGTGAATGACCTTTCGTCACCCTCAGCCGCTTTTACCTTTCCAAGCTCAGTCCAGCTGTCGTTTATGGGGTCTGTACCCTCCAGCCGAAGCATATACGGTCTTATGTGCCATACGTCATCCCTATTCCCTGCAGCAAAGAAAATATAAATTCTGCCCTTGATTTCGTGAATTTCAGGTGCCCAGATATGCCTTGCCATCACGCCCTCTTTGTGAGCATACCAGACTGCCTTTTCCTCTGCAGTACGAAGTCCGTCAACGGTTCTGCTTCTTCTGAGGATAATTCGGTCATAGCCCTTTTCAGCACTTTTAAATGCAGGATATGAGGCGGTGAAATAATAGTAGCCGTCAGAAAGCTTTGTAATAAACGGGTCGGCTCTTTCGGGTATAAAGGGATTAGGGTACATAGCTTTTCTCCTTAGAATTTGATACCCATATTTTACTTTATCGCTTCTCATCTGTCAAGGCTTTTCTGCCAGCAATACTGTCGCCCATAATAAAAAGAACCGACATCAGCACAAGACACAGCGAAACGGAAACAGAATAGGATGGTGACGGTGTAACCGTAAAACTGCTTGTGCCGAAGGTCTCCTTTGGTATGGGAAAAAGCTTAAGCAGAAGAAAGGTGTAAACTGCACTAAAAACGGCAGATATTAGCCGTTCCATAAAAAGAGTGAGGAAGGATATATCTGTCTTCTGCAAAATGGCTTTCAGCTGAAAAAGTGTGCTGAAGCCGCCGAAGGATAAAAGTGCAGAGATAAAGGGAAGAGAAAAGTTTTCTGCAGTAAGCACCACTCCCCTTGTAACTTCAAGAACGCACCCGAAAAGAAGGCTGATGCTTTCAGATAAAGGCAAGGCTTCGACTATAAATGAAAGTGAAGAAAAAAGCACCACAAATCCGCAGATTGTTATTATCGCCGAAAGTCCGTCTTTAAGAGAAGAGACAAAAAGACTTGAAAAGCTATCGGCTATGTAAATATTGCTTTGCTTCGTTTTATACTCCTTCCTTTCACCGAAAAGAAAGGAAATCAAAGCCATTGTAAGTGATGAAAGAACAATTGCAGAAAGGATAAGGAGACCTGCTTTGCGGCTTTTCAGAAGAGTTACGCCCACGGTTGAAAAGCAAAAGGACACAGAGGGATTTATGCAATATGAAAGGAGCTTTACTGCCCCGTTTTTGTCTGTCTGACCCTTTTCATAAAGCTCTGAGACAAACTTTGCACCCACCGGATAACCGCCCGTAAACGAGAGAATAAAAAGAGAAACACCCTTGTGGGAAATGCTGTAGAGTATGCCCGATTTCACAAAAAGTGCAGAGCAGAAGAGAAAAGGATAAAGTGAGGGTATCAGCACGGAAAAGGAAAGGTCAAGTCCGCTTCGGACACCTTTTAAAGACTGCTCGGGATAAAGAAAGAGAAGCGACATATATATTAAAAGAAAAATCACGGATGTGCTCAGTTTATGGGTACTCTTTTTCATTTTTTCACCTCAGTTATTAATATTCCTGACCCTTCTTTCTTAGTATTAAAATGGAAGATGAATCATAAAATTTACCACCGAGGTGAAACTATGGCTAACAGTATGAAAAAAAGAATGGGCAATTTTATTCCCGAAGAAATCCCTGAGCTTATAACTCCCCACATTGAGCTTTGCTCACAAAGGCGTGCCGTTGTGGAAGGTTGCAAAGGTGTTCTGCAGTATGACTGCGATTCCGTAAGGCTCAACTGTAAAACGGTGATTGTCTCTTTTTCGGGGGAAAATCTCAGCCTTTGTACGCTTAATAATGAAACCATAACCGTCACGGGCAGAATCAATGATATAAGTTTTATTTAAAGGGTGAATTTTTTTGAATGCACTTGACTTTCTGAGATATATTAAAGGCTATGTTACATTCAAGGGTGAGGGTGGATTTACCGAAAGGTTCATTAATCTTTGTAGTATTGGCGGAGTGTCTGTCCGTGACCTGAGCTATACCGACAGCTCTTTCACCGCAAAATGCAGTGTGAGTGACTATAAAAAGCTTCGGCATATCGGAAAGAAATCAGGTGTGCGTCTGTCTCTTTTAAAAAGACAGGGACTGATTTTTGACCTCAAAGAGAAAAGTGAGCGGAGGGGTCTTCTTTTCGGTGCAGTGTTTTTCCTTGTCTTTTTTGCCGTTATGAGCCGTTTTGTATGGTCGGTTGATGTTACTGGAAATTTACTCGTACCCAAAGAGGATATACTAAGTCTCGGAAAAAGCTACGGAATTTTTGTAGGTACATACAAACCACGCTTTGATGAGGTTGCAACAGCAAACACTATGGCTATGGAAAGTGACGGGGTTTTCTCCTGGGCCGCCATAAACATCAAAGGCTCACGAGCTGTAATTGAAGTCAGAGAGCAGAAAAAATCAATCAAAGATAACGAAATCAGAAAGCCATGTAATATTATTGCAGACTTTGACGGTGTTATAATTTCAGCTGAAGTTTTAAGCGGTACTTCATTCATAAGGGAAGGTATGGGTATAAGAGAGGGAGATTTACTCATCAGCGGGGCCGAGGAAAACGAGGATATGTCCGCTTCATTTGTTGAAGCAAAGGGCAGAATAACCGCACTGAGAGACAAGAGCTTCACTCTTTCTTTTAATAAAAACGGAAGAGTAAACCGCATTTCCGAGGCCAACGAAAGCCTCTCTATTTATCTTTTCGGTCTGAGGATACCTCTTACACTTTCGACAAAGAAAAATAAGCTTTTTTTCACCGATGAAGTCTATCTTTCCTATAACGGTGTAAGACTTCCCATAGGGATAATTTCAAAGACTTACTATAAAACGGCAAAGGTAACGAGAAACGAAGAGCAGCTTATGCTTTCAGCCTTGGAAACCTTTTCAGAAAGCTCTTATGAGCTTAACAGAAACACTCTTCTTATTTCCGCAGAGCCTTGTGTAAATGTGGAAAGGGACAGAATTATAGCTTCCTGCAGGTGGAATTGCCTTGATTTTGCAGGAAAAAAGCAGGAAATTATAACAGAAAGTTGATTTTTGAAGAAAAAAATCCTTCAAAAGTATTCACATTTTTGAGATAATGTGCTAAAATTTAGAGGATAATGGCTAAACTTATGTATAAAGTGTCAAAACAAACGAGGTGTAATATTTGGTTGAACAGACAGTAAGCATTGAAAGAATGGAACACGCAGTAAGTCTTTTCGGTTCTTTCGATGAAAATATAAAACTGATTGAAAAAGAATTTTCCGTCTCTATCCTCACAAGAGGAAGTGAAATTAAGATTCAAGGTGATGAGGAGAGCTGCGACAAGGCTAAACGTGTTATTTCAAAGCTTCTTTATCTTCTCAATAAAGGTGAAGCACTCACCGAGCAGAACATAAGATATGTCATCAGCCTTGTTAATGATGGAAACGAGGATAAGCTTTCTTCTATAAGCAGCGACTGTATCTGCATAAGTGCCAAGGGAAAGCCCATCAAACCAAAAACTCTCGGACAGAAAAAGTATGTGGAGAAAATCAGGGACAATACCATAGTTATCGGTGTGGGTCCTGCAGGTACAGGTAAAACCTATCTTGCCGTTGCAATGGCTGTAAGTGCTTTTCGAGCAAAACAGGTGAGCAGAATTATACTTACACGACCTGCCGTTGAAGCCGGTGAAAAGTTAGGCTTTCTTCCCGGCGATTTACAGCAGAAGGTTGACCCCTATTTACGCCCCCTTTATGACGCATTATGGGATATGCTCGGTGCAGAAAACTTTCAGAAGTATCAGGAAAGAGGAAATATTGAGGTCGCACCCCTTGCATATATGCGAGGAAGAACCCTTGACGACAGCTTCATCATTCTTGACGAGGCGCAGAACACCACTCCTGAGCAGATGAAAATGTTCCTTACAAGACTTGGCTTCGGCTCAAAAATAGTTGTAACAGGTGACATTACACAAATAGACCTTCCCGACGGAAAGAAATCGGGTCTTGTGGAAGAAATCAAAATTCTCAAAAATGTTGACGACATTGAAACAGTTAAATTTTCTGAAAAAGACGTTGTAAGACACAAGCTTGTTCAGGATATCATAAAAGCCTACGACAAATACGAGGAGGTTAAAAGAAAAAAATGAAGGACAGAATTAAAGTAATTATTACGAACAATCAGAAAACCGTAAGAATTCCTACAGGTGTACGTATGCTCATAAGACGCTGCTGCAACGCAGTTTTAATCGGTGAGGAATTCAAGGGCTCAGCTGAAATAAGCGTAACAATTGTGGACAACGAAGAAATTCACGCTCTTAACCTTAAGCACAGAAATATTGACAGACCCACTGATGTGCTTTCATTCCCTCTCGGTGTTGACGGTGTTTATGACGTCAATAACGATACAGGCGCTCAGATGCTTGGTGACATTGTGATTTCAATTGAAAAGGCAATTGAACAGGCTGAACTTTACGGTCACAGCCTCGACAGAGAAATTGCTTTTCTCACTGTACATTCAATGCTTCATCTTCTCGGCTATGACCATGAGCCCGGCGGTCTTGAGCTTGTAAGAATGAGAGAAAGAGAAGAGGCAGTTCTCACTCAGCTTGGCCTTGTAAGAAGCGGAAGCTACTACACAATGGAATAATATGAACGAATATAAAAAACTTTTCAGAAGCTTCACTTATGCCTTTAAGGGTATAGGTTATGTAATCAGGCATGAGAGAAATTTCCGAATTCACCTTTCCTGCATAGCTTATATGTTCTCAATTCTCTGTTTTACAGACTGGTTCACCCTTTCGAGAACGGATTTCGGTGTGCTTATTGTAGCTTCAGCAGTTGTGCTGAGCCTTGAAATCGTAAACACTGCAGTGGAAAACGCAGTTAATCTTGCTTCAGAGGAATATACCGAATTCGGTAAAGTCGCAAAGGATGCTGCTGCAGGAGCAGTACTTTTAGGTGCAATCTTCGCAGTACTTACGGGAATAGCAATTCTCTTTCAGCCCAAAGCGTTCATCAGTATGTATGAATATTTCAAAGAAAACCTGCTTATGCTCATTCTATTAGTGCTTTCAATTATACCGATGAGCTTGTTTATCTTCTGGGGCAATCCCTTTAAAAAGAGGTAATTATGAACGAAACCTTCCAAAGAACAGAAATGTTAATAGGAAAAGATGCATTAGCAACCCTTAGTAAATCGAGGGTTGCTGTTTTCGGTGCAGGCGGTGTGGGCGGTTACGTAATCGAAGCTCTCGCAAGAAGCGGTGTCGGTGCAATTGATATTATCGATAATGACACCGTAAGTGAAAGCAATCTTAACCGACAGATAATAGCTCTTCACTCCACAATCGGCTCTCTTAAAACAGAAGTAGCAAAAAAGAGAGTGCTTGACATTAATCCCGAGTGCATTGTAACTACCTTTGATACCTTTGTTCTGCCTGTAAATATAGACAACTTTGACTTTTCTGTTTACGACTACATTGTGGATGCAATTGACACAGTTTCGGGAAAGATTGCAATAATCGAAAAAGCAAATAAAGAAAATATACCCGTCATTTCATCAATGGGTACAGGCAATAAGCTTGACCCTACAAAGTTTCAGATTGCTGACATAAGCAAAACCTCAGTCTGTCCCCTTGCAAGGGTTATGCGATATGAAATGAAAAGAAGAGGAATCAGAAAGCTGAAGGTGCTTTTCTCCACAGAAGAACCCATAAAACCAAACGCCGAAAAAGACGAAAGAGGTAAAATTCCACCCGGAAGTATTTCTTTTGTGCCATCGGTGGCAGGACTTATAATCGGTGGTGAAGTTATTAAAGATATCATCAAAAAATAAAACAAACACTCTCCCATATGTAACGATTCTACTTAAGGGAGAGTTATTTTTATGTAATTCTACAAGTTAAAAGCCAATTATGCTTTTCGGTAGGGTGACATACGTGCAGATTAAAACTAAAATAAAAGCAGAAGAAAATTACTGTAAAGGAGAAAAAATCATGCTCGACAAAGTCACTCTTCCATCTTACACAAAAGGCGAAGAACTTTTCAACAGTGTTTCACACGGTGTTGGTATTCTCTTCGGAATATTCACAATGATTTTCTGCATACTCAACTCAACAACCGGAAGCGGTATATGGGGCTCAGTTGTTTTTGCAGCTTCATCAATTGTTCTTTATTTCTCTTCAACAATGTATCACGCACTGACCAAGGAGAAAATCAAAAAGGTTTTC
>JAFWZS010000010.1 GCA_017522205.1 Clostridia bacterium | reverse complement strand
GGCGCGCTTGAAGGGGCTCGAACCCCTGACCTACTGCTTAGAAGGCAGTTGCTCTATCCAACTGAGCTACAAGCGCATATATTTTCTTGGAGCGGGTGATGGGAATCGAACCCACACGACCAGCTTGGAAGGCTGGGATTCTACCATTGAACTACACCCGCATACCTTTGCAACGTTTGATATTATACACAATAGTATGCTCATTGTCAAGCCTTTTTTACAAAAAATCGTTAAAATAATTTTGAATTTGTAAAAAGCTATTGACAAACCCATTTTTTGGATTTATAATGCTTTTAGCACTCTGTCTTTACGAGTGCTAAAAACTAAATCGGATGCTAATTTGACTGAATTTATATAAAGGAAGCGATTACTATGGCAAAAAAACAGTTTAAAGCAGAATCAAAAAAGCTTATGGATATGATGATCAACTCCATCTACACCCATAAGGAAATTTTCCTCAGAGAGCTTATCTCCAACGCAAGCGATGCTCTTGACAAGCGCTACTACCATTGTCTGCAAAATGGCGAGAGTATGAACCGTGAGGATTACAGAATTCAGCTTTCCATCGATAAGGAAAACAGAACTCTCACCATTTCCGACAACGGCTGCGGTATGAGTGAAAAGGACCTTGAAACCAATCTCGGCACAATTGCAAAAAGCGGTTCACTTGATTTCAAGAGTGATATGGACAAGGAAAGTGACGTTGAAATCATCGGTCAGTTCGGTGTGGGCTTCTACTCTGCTTTTATGGTAAGTGACAATGTTACCGTTTTAAGTAAAGCTCTTGGCAGCGATGAAAGTTACTTATGGGAATCATCAGGCGTTGACGGCTATACAATTAAGAAGGCTGACAAGGCTGAAGCAGGTACCGTTATCACTCTGAAAATCAAAGAAAACACAGAAGAGGAAAACTACGACAGATATCTTGAGCAATACTCCATTCAGGATATCGTTTCAAAGTATTCGGACTACATCAGATACCCCATTATGCTTGATATGACCTCCACAAAGCTCAAGGAAGGTACTGAAGACGAATACGAAACAGTAGTCGAGCCTACTCAGCTTAACTCAATGGTACCTCTTTGGAGAAAGAACAAGAGTGAAATAACTGAAGATGAATACAATCAGTTCTACACCTCAAAGTTCTATGATTTTGAAAATCCCCTCAGAACAATTCACTCAAAAACAGAGGGTCAGGTTTCTTATGATGCTCTTATCTATATCCCCTCTCACGCTCCCTACGATTACTACTCAAAGGATTTTGAAAAGGGTCTTCAGCTTTACTCCAACGGCGTTATGATTATGGATAAGTGCGGCGACCTTCTTCCCGATTACTTCAGCTTTGCAAAGGGCCTTGTTGACTCACCTGACCTTTCTCTCAACATTTCAAGAGAAACTCTTCAGCACGACCACATTCTCAAGGTAATTGCTAAGAACGTTGAAAAGAAAATCAAGAGTGAGCTTCTGAAGCTTCTTCAGAGCGACAGAGAGAAGTATGAAACATTCTGGAAAGCCTTCGGTCTTCAGTTGAAGTACGGAATTTACAGTAACTACGGAATGAACAAGGAAGCTCTTCAGGACCTTATTATGTTCACCTCTTCCAATGAAAAGAAGCTCGTTACCCTTAAAGAGTACACTGACCGTATGAGCGAGGAGCAGAAGACAATCTACTTTGCTTCAGGCGAAACCGTAGACAAGATTGATATGCTTCCTCAGACAGATGCGGTTAAGGCTAAGGGCTTTGAAGTACTTTACTGCACAGACGACGTTGACGAGTTTGCACTTCAGATGATGCGTGAATATGGCGGCAAGACCTTTACCAATATCTGTGCAGGAAATCTTGACCTTGACACAGACGAGGAAAAGGAAGCACTCAAAAAGGAAAACGAAGAAAGCAAGGAGCTTCTCGATTTTCTTAAGGAAAGTCTCGGCGGTGCGGTAAACGAGGTAAGATTCACAAACAAGCTGAAGAATCACCCCGTTTGCCTTACAAGTGAAGGTATGCTCTCGCTTGAAATGGAAAAGGTGCTTTCAGCTATGCCCGGTGAAAACAAAGCAAAGGCTACGGTTGTACTTGAAATTAACCGTGAACATGAACTTGCAGAAAAGCTCAAGGCAATTTTCAGCGAAGACAAAGAAAAAGCAGCAAAGTATGCTAAGATACTTTACAGCCAGGGCTGTCTCATTGCAGGAAAGTCAATTGACAACCCCACAGAATTCACTCAGCTTATTACTGAGCTGATGTAAGAAGTTCATCAATTCTACACTCCGTAAACGGGTACTCCCCGCTTACGGGGTTTTTGTTTTCGTACCTCACAAGCACGGCTTTATTCTCAGTGTAGAGAATTGCAACTGTTCTCTTCTCGCCTTTTTTGGGTGGGTAAAGCTTTGCAAAAGCTTTTTTCACTTTGCTGAGCTTTTTATCCTCAACCTTAAGAGCTTCGGGAATCACATCGGAGTTATTAGTAGTGATTCTGTCAAAGAGCATTTTATCCCTGAGAACAGCTCTGTCTACGCCCTCAAGAGAAGAGAAAAACTCAAAGGCAAGGTTTGTGTATTTATCAAGAGGTATACTCCCCTTTTCGCCTTTTTCCAAAAGGAAATCTGCCATTTTAATAAAGAGGTCAAAGGGTTGCATATTTATTTTTGCAAGCACATAACTGAGAGTACGGCTGAATCTTCCGCTGTTATAAAGGCGTTCAAGCTCGTTTTCGCACTTGTGCAGAAGTTTAAGCTCATCTGCATTTATCCAAGGGGTTGAGATGACTTCATAGGGTGGCTCAAAGGAGTATTCGCACGGGTAAAGCTCTCTCTGCTCACTCATTGGTGAGCCGTGGAGAATTTTGAGAAAGCCCAGCTGCAGCATATCTGCTTTCAGTTCATAGGCTTTGTTAAAAGATTCCTTGAAACTGCTGAAATCTTCCTCGGGCAGACCTGCGATAAGGTCAATGTGTATGTGGCAGTTGCCGAAAGAAAGCAGACGTTCTATGTTTTCGGTTACCTTTTTAAGATTGGTTTTGCGGTTGATTCTTCTGAGTGTGTTTTCGTTGAAGGACTGTATACCAACCTCAAACTGCACACTTCCCTTGGGCAATGCTGATATTATTTCAAAAAGATCCTCACTCATTATGTCAGCGGCAATTTCAAAGTGAAAGCACACATCAGAGGGTATTTTTCCACCGTGGTTTTCCTTAATAAAAGTGAGTATCTCCTTTGCGTGTTCTTTGTTGCAGTTAAAGGTGCGGTCAACGAATTTTACCGTTTTTGCACCGTGGTTTACGAGCGAGAGCATATTCTCCTTAACCTCTGTAAGGTCGAAAAACCTCACCTTCCCCTCTTTTCCCGAAAGGCAGAAGGCACAACCGAAGGGACAGCCACGGCTGCTTTCAATATAAGCAATTCTGTTTTTAAGTGACTGAAAATACTCCTCACAGTAGGGCGACGGAATATCCTCTATGGAAAGCACTTCACCCTCATTTACTGTGATACTATCCCCTTTTCTGTAGGAGATACCTTTTAAATCGGTATCAGTTTCGTCGCTTAGTGCATTTAAAAGCAAAGGTACACTTTTTTCACCCTCACCTGAAGATATAAAATCCACGAAAGGATTTTCTGAAAGCACTTGTTTCTGATTGAAGCTGACCTCAGGACCGCCAAGGAGAATTTTAATTTTTGGGGTTGCGGTTTTGATTTTTTCAGAGACAGACAGTACGGTTTTAATGTTCCATATATAAGTTGAAAAAGCGATAAGGTCGGGCTTTTTGTCAAGCAGTCTTTTTATGATTTCATCCTCGTTTTCGTTGATTGTACCTTCAACAACAGAAAGCTCAAATTCTTCTTTGCAGAGCTTTTTTGCCGACGTAAAAAGATACCACACCGAAAGTGAGGAATGTATGTATTTTGAATTTATACTGCAGAAAACTGCTTTCAGCTTTTTCATAGTGTACCGCCTTTAAATTTATCGTATTATATCTTATACTAAAAGGCAAAAAAATTCAAGGTCAGGTTTCCCTGACCTTGATTGTTACTGCATAAATACTGCACCGTCTTCTATGTTTTCCACACCGTTGTATTCAGGCAGAGGTGACGAATTTTTCTCATCAAAGATAAGCTTACCTTCTGACTTTCTGAATGTGAAGGTGCTTTCGGTTTCATCGTCCTTCAGCACTATAGTTTCCTCGGTTTCTTCATAGTCACCGTAATAAACTTCGGATGAAAGCGGATGGCTTGAGAATTCGAAAAATTTTGAGGGCAATGTGAGAATAAGCTTTGAATAAAGTCCGCCCATATCGCACGTATATTCTCTCCTGCCCTGAAGACTCATAATAAAGTCCATATCCTCGCTTTCAATTTCAGCATAATATGGAGATGCGTAAAGCACGTTGCTTTCATCGCTGAAGAATACGGGGTCATCTTCAAGTAAAAACTTGCCGTCAAGCCAAAGCTCTTTTCTGCCGATATATTCTGCATTAACCCACTCTGCAGTATCCATAATTTCCTTCAGCTTTTCAATTTCTGCGGGACTGAGATAATGACTCAAAATAATCACACGCTCAGGGTTGGTTTCAACTACACGCTCTTTGAAAAATCTGATTTCATTTGTCCATACACCTAAACGTACTGTAGGGCCTTCGGAGATAAGAAACTTATTACCGCCCTCACTGATTTCAAAAATATACATTTGTCCCAGAGGGCTTACGAATTTTTCCTGAGCCTTGACAGTTATTTTACCCTTGTAGATTGTTCTGCCGTTTTTATAAAGTCGGAAAGAAATTTCAGCGCTCTTTGCTTCTTCACTGTTTTCACTGCCGTCCCATCTGATAGGTGTCCATATAGGCGTATCATTTCTTTCATAGGTCATTTCGGTGGCTTCTTCATTGCGCTCGAGGTTCTTTTCCTTAATCATTGTGCCGTCAGTACAGGAAATCACAGCCTTGTCATAATCCATACTGAAGGTTATGGGACAAGCGTAATGCCATGTGGCGCTGAGCATAGGCGAATAAGTCCAGGAAGCAACATCAAAATGGTTCATGGCATTCACTCTGCATTCGTAGGTAAGGGTGCCAGCGAGCTGTGTTTCATCATAATCCGAATTGTCTGTAAGCTCATTGAAGCGCTTTTCAAATTCTTCAGCAGAGTTATCATTTATAAATTCTCTGCACTCCTTCAGAGCATAGGTTCCGTCTTCCCATATTTCAAATTCAAGAATAGCTTTATTTGTTTCACCATATTCAGCAAACTGACCGTTTTCATAGGTGTATCTGTACCTTGCAAAAACCACTGCATAGGTTTCATATACAATATGGGATAATGTGCCTTCATGCTCTTTCCTTGTTCCGCTCACTGTCTCCACACCGGGAACATGAATACTTACTGTTGTAAAGGGCAGACCGTCTGAAAGTGAGCCGTCAGGAGCAGGAAGCTGATTCATAAGGGCAACTCTGATTGCCGAATCACGCTCTGAGGCTTCAGAAGTTCTTTCCGTTGTAACGAGGTGATCTTTATAATTTTCACCGAGATAACCGAGCCTTCTGATTTCTTTTACGGTTATCTGACCTACCTCACCGACTTCGGCTTCACCGTTTTCATTTATAACGCCATCAAGCCACAGAGTAGGTGCAAAAGCCTTTATCATATAATGTTCGTCATTTTCTGTTTTCACAAGATAGTGAAGTGTGCAGTTTTCTCTTTCGCTTTCGCTGTCCCAGTTTCTTGCAACATAAGCTACGGTTATTCTGTCAAGCTCAGGTGACATACCTAGAAAATAGAAGCTGTCCAATCTTTCATTATCAAGGTCGCTTTTCTGAAGCTCACCGATATCCGCAGTTATTCCGTTCTCTATAACATAAAGGTAAGGAGTCTCTGCAAAGCCTACACCATATATGTTTTCAGTAACATAATCAGTTACTCTTTCGCTGTAGATTCTGTCTCTTTCAAGATAATAACCCTCTTTGATTTCGTCGGCAGTTACGGGATTTGTAAGAAGACAAACTGAAGCCACAACTGATGCAACAAGTGCCACAATAATCACCCAGAAGGCAGGCTTTTTGTAGTTCATTACAGATTTGATTCTCTGCTTTACTCCAACCTCACCGAAGGCAAGAGGACAAGCAGCAATCATTTTTCTGTGTGTGCTGTTCTGAAGAAGTGCAAGAGAGTATTCCTGACGCTCCCCGTGAGCAAAATTTTTCACTGCCTTTTCGTCGCAAGCAAGCTCAATATCACGGCACAAAAGCACATAGGCGAGCCACATAAGAGGATTGAACCAGTATACCGAAAGAATGAGATATGCTACAGGCTTAATGAGATGGTCTTTTCTTTTAAGGTGGGCGTTTTCGTGGGAAATAATGTGATTTCGGTTTTCATCTGTAAGACCGAAAGGAAGATAAATTTTCGGCTTAAGAATGCCAAGAATAAAGGGTGACTGCACATTTTCACTTTCAAAGATATTACCCTCATACTTTACGGCAGTACGCATTTTTCTTTTGAGAAGCACATAACACACCACAGCGTAAATCACCATTACCGCTATACCGATAAGCCACACATACGAACCGAGTATAGCCACAACCTGCAAGGGATTAACGCTGTTTGAGAGGTCGGGTGCAAATGATTCTGAAATAACGGGGTTCACTACTGTATTAAGTGCAGGTATGCCCGTGCTGATTGACGGTGACGGTGAATAAATTATATCGGGTGATACAACCTTTGCCGAGGGTATCAGGCTGAAAATGCTTTCAATTGAAAAAGGAAAAACAAGCCTTATTCCTACAAGCAGCCACCAGAGGCAGTTTATCCATTTAGGTGCTTTTTTAAGAAGAAAACGAAGCAGTACTACTGCAAGAACAATCCAACCTGCACTTATGCTCAGATTGAACACTTCTATAAAGAGGGTTGTCAGATCGAACATAGCTTTTCCTCCTTACTTTTCAATTATTTTCATAATTTCGTTTATCTGCTCATCGGTTAATTTCTGCTGTTTTGTAAATGCGGCAATAAACTGAGGAAGGGAATTTCCGAATCGTTTTTCCATAAGCTCATCAATTTCGGCTACCTGAGCCTGCTGTTTTGAAACAAGAGAGGAAACGATTGCGTTCTCGTTTTTGACTACTCCCCTTTCTGAGAGGCGGCGGATTACTGTATAGGTTGTGGCCTTGCTCCAGCCCAGCTGCTCCTTTGCCTTTTTTACAAGCTCTGTACTGTTTATGGGTTCGTTTTCCCAGAGGATCATACAGAATCGGTATTCACTTTCAAAAATTTTAGGTATTTCCATATTATCAGCTCCTTTTTGGTTTAACTTGTTAAACCTTACAATTGAAGTTTAACGCATTAAACCTTCTTTGTCAAGTACTTTCAGGAAAATTTTTGAAAATTAATAATTGACCAAAGTGAAATATGGTGTATAATAAATTCAGAAGAAATTAAAGGAGAATTAGTATGAACAAAAAACTTTATTTGAGAAGCCTTGCGGCACAGGGCTGGTATAACTTTACTGAAGGTCTTGTCTATATGCTTGTTACAAGACCAACGCCGGAGAATCTTATCTATGAAAGAAAGCTGAAATATGGCACAGACCACCTGCAGTACATCAACACCTACTGCAAAAAAGGTACTGAAAACCAAAAGAAGCCCCTTTTCATTTATATTCACGGTGGCGGCTGGCTTTCGGGTATTACCGAAATGCGTAACAGATATATTGCACAGTGGGCTGAAAAGGGTTATTTTACTGCCTCGGTAAGCTACAGCTATGCTCCGCAGAAAACTTTTCCTGAGCCGGTTCAGGACTGCTTTTCAGCAATTGATTTCATAGCAGAAAAAGCTGACCAATGGAATCTTGATTTAAGCAATGTTATTCTTGCAGGCGAAAGTGCAGGAGGTTATTTTATTTCCCATGTTGCCTCTGCCGCTGCTGATTTTACACTCTACGGGGAAAAAGGACTTACCTTTGAAAGCAGAGATAAAATTAAAATCAGAGCCCTGGTAAGCCTTTCAGGCGGCTACAATTTCACAAGACTCACCGACGAAACAAAGGCTCAGTCAACTTTCCCAGATGTAAAAATTATGTGCAAGAGCTTTTTCGGAATGGAGCTTTCTCAGCTTAAGGAGTGGCTCAACAGCGAAGACGGGAAGCTTGCTTCACCGAAAATCACAGAAGGCTTTCCACCAATGTATATGGCTTGGGCAACAAGAGATAAGCTGAAATATGAAACCTTTGATATGGTGAACGACTTAAGAGAATACAACATTCCCTACCGACTTTTCAAGGTTGACGACATCAGCGCTCAACATGCATGGACAGTTGTACCCATTTTCAAAAAGAGCAGAGAGTGCTTTGAGGATGCGTTCAGCTTCTGCGAAAAATATATAACAAGATAAAAACAAACTGCAGACTTTCCATCCTTGGTTGGTCTGCAGATTTTTTTATTTACTTTTAACCTTTCTTACAGTGATTTCGTTTGCCGTAATCATCAGTACACACACGCCCATAAGCACAAACGGTGTAATTTTAAAGGTTGTCCACGACGCAACAAAACCGAAAAGAAGTTGAATTACAAAGCCGATTGCGTAAGCTCCACCCATATGAAAGCCGGTTATATCTGCCGCATAGGTTTTGCCGAAGCGTTCGGGAACAGCGTGAAGTATACTCGGAAAAATCGGTCCGAAGCCGAAGCCCATAAGAAGAAAGCCGAAAAGTGCAGCCGGACCTATAGGAAGTGCGAGGAACACTATTCCGAAAAAAGTAATAACCATTCCGCATTTAATCATTGTGTTGTCGCTGAGCTTCATCGAAGCAAAGCCTGCAACTAATCTGCCAAGCATTATACCCCCGTAAATAAGGGACACCCATTTTGCAGCCTCAGCAGGTGAAAGAGCGAAAACATTAACTGCAAAGGTTGCTCCCCAGGTTCCCATAAGGAATTCCATTCCGCAGTAAAACCCGATAGAAAGAATACTTGTGATTACGCCCTTTGCTTTTACAATTTCAAAAAAGCCCTTACCGCTTTTTTCCTCGTCGCTTTCAGCCTTTTCCGATTCCTTTTCAATGCTCTCCCATTTTCTGAAAGCAGCAAGAGCAATTGCACCGATAATTAGCTGCAAAAGTGCAACTATTCTGTAGCCCCCACGCCAGGAGCCTTCACCGCCGTCAAGAAAAGCCGACATAATAAGCGGACTGACCGTTACGCCTACACCCCAGAAGCAGTGGAGAAAATTCATATGTGAAGCTTTGTAGTGCAGAGAAACGAAGCTGTTAAGACCCGTATCAATTGCACCTGCACCGTAGCCGAGAATAACAGAAAAGATTATCATAACCACAACGTTAGGCGAAATGCTTATGCCCAAAAGTCCGAAGGCAGTTACCAGTATTGAAGCAAGAGCAACCTTTGCCGTTCCGAATTTACGAAGAAGTGCACCTGCAACGAAGCTTACACCGCCTGTACCAAAACCGACAATAATGCTGAAAACTGAAGCAAAGCTTTCAGGCAAACCGAATTCTTCGTGGACAACGGGCCACACAACACCTAAAAGTGAGTCAGGCAGACCAAGTGAAATAAAAATTATGTAAATAACACAAAGAACAAGTAACATGGCTTTCCCCTTTCTCGCAATCAGATTCTGCTTAGTTCTTTTTTCAGTCTTCTCGACCAGATGCCTCTCCAGATAGCGAAATCCTCACCTGAATTTCTGAAGCATTTTATTTCATTCACAAAGCCGTAGTAGGCAATTTTGAAGTCGCAGTTTTCAGAAAGGTCTGCATACTTTTTATATGTATCATAAATTCCATACAAATCGCCCCACATATTACGAAGCTGATAAAGATCATACTCACGGTTAGCCCACATACTGTCGCAAGGGTCAATAAAGCCCGTAAGCTCAAAGGTTTTCGGGTCTGCCATTATGTTCATAATGTTAAGGTCACCGTGAATGAGTACGGGTGAATCTGCTTTATCACCGATTCTGTCATAATAATCGGTAGCTTTTTTTAAAAGTGCGTATTCACTTTCAGGCAGCTTTCCCCTTTCTGCCATATCTTTTGTAAACTGAAGCACACCTTCAACAACCTCTGTGCGGTAAAACTCATACCAACTGTCATAAGAAGGTTCAGTAAGATCGCCGTACTTTTCACCCTTTACACTGTGCCACTGAAGCATACCCTTTACAACGCTTTCTGCAAAGGCTTCCTTTTTCTTTTTATTGAAAAGGAGAAACACAGGACTGAGCACATTCTGTCCTTCAATAAAGCTCATTGCAAGAAAGGAAATGTTTTCATCGCTGTAGCTGCATAGTATTTCAGGCATAGGTACATCTGTATTTTTTGAAAGAGCTTCAAGCTGAAAGGCCTCTCTTTCGTTGAGACCCTTTCTGCGGTATGCTTTGAGAGCGAAAACTTTACCGTCTTCTGTTTCGGTTTTGAAAACCTTGCCGTAGCTTCCTCCACCGATGAATTTCATCTTTTTGATTTTTATGTTCATTTCTCTTTCAACTACGGGTGGCAGAACTTTTTTAAGATAGTCAAGCTTAAATTCGTGAAATTCCATTTTCTTCTCCTCAAAAATTCTTTTTAATTCCCGTTAATTATACAGAATAATATTGATTATTTCAAGCATTTAATATAAAATGAAAAAAGAGAGAAAAAACGCAAAGGAGAAAGTTATGAAAGAAAAAACATTAACTCCCGAAAAGTTCAGAAAAATTCAGCTTAAACGGGAAAAGGAAATCAAAAAATGGGAAAAAGAAAAAGCAAGACCTAAGCGCAACACCTATTTTATCTATCTCATTTTCATAATCACACTCATTTATGCCGTTGACGAAATTGCCTCACAGATAGGCACACTTATGAAAACGGAAATTGCAAACGACCTCTTTGCTAAGTTTGGTCAGAGCAGTGTAGGCGTTCTTGATATGCTTTCCGTTCTGGTTGTACCCTTCCAGGCAATCGGTCTTCTTTACCGTCCCCTTGCTGACCGTTTCGGAAGAAAGCTTTTCCTCATTATCAACACCTTCGGTATGAGCTTTGCAATGCTTGTTATTTTCCTTTCGAACAACATTTTCCTTTATTTTATCGGTGCGTGTATGGTGCAGTTCTTCATTCCACACGATATGCACGTTGTTTACATAATGGAATCTGCTCCGTCGAAAAAGAGGGCTGTTTTCTACTCAGTTGTAAAGTTCGTTGCCAATATGGGCGTTATGCTTATTCCTCTTCTTCGCCGTATGCTTATGGACGACGCATCACAGTGGAGAAAAATTTACCTTATCCCTGCTCTTGTAGGTCTTGTAAGTTCATTTATAGCTCTTCTTTCAGCTCGTGAAACTGATGCATTTATCGACTCACGTCTTAAGTATCTCAAAATGAGCGACGAAGAACGTGCTGAGCTTAAAAAGCAGAAAAGTGCCGAAAGCTCTCAGGGCGGTCTTTTCCCTGCTCTCAGATTTGCTCTTAAGCACAAGCAGCTCAAATGGCTCTACATCACAGCTACAATTGCAAATATCGGCTTTATTGCCACCACAAACTATCAGGTTATTATGTCCTACGGCTTTGCTGAAAACTTCATCAATAACGGGCTTTTCGCATCCTTAGGTGAAGAGGTTATGAACGCAGTAAGCGTTGGCCCCATTACTGCCGCACTGTTCACCTTCCCTATCGGTTCTGCCTTAGCTCAGGTTATTATGGGCTTCATTTCCGACGGCAAGGGCAGAAAAGCTGCTGCAATTACAACTGCATTCAACTGTCTTGTCAGCTTCGTGATTTTCTTCTTTGGTGCAAAATACGGCTGGAACGCTTACCTTGTAGGCTTCTTCTGCGGTGCTCATATCGGCAGCTACTACTCCACCAATGACGTACTTATTATGATGATCGGTGAATCCTCACCCACCAACCTGCGTTCATCCACAATTTCAGCACAGTACATTGTTGTTGCAATCGGTGTTGCACTTTCAAATGTTCTCGCCCTGCCTCTTATGACAATCCTCGGCAATCAGTACATCGGTATCATTTCCTTCTGTCTTCTCGTACCCGGCTTTATCGGCGCACTTGTTTCAATGTGCCTTAAAACTCACGACACCAAGGGTATTGATATGGATACAGTTACGGGCTGTGAGTGGGACTGAAACAAATGAAGCGCACCTTCGGTGCATGAATTCCTGACGGTACGCTTTGCTTCATGATGAACGCAGTTCAGTGCTTCATGTTTGCGTAAACAAACACTTCATACAAGCGAAGCGAGTGCTTCATAAATTACAACTTATTCAGAATTCTGAACAAATAGTCAAAGGGAACGGTAAACGCCGTTCCCTTTCGTTGTATGCAAAAAGAATGAGTCCGCAATTAAACTGAACTCATTCTTTGGTTAATCTTTTATTCATTTATTACATCTTTTCAAATGTAAAGCTTTCACCCTCGGTGCCGTAGAGAAGTACACCGCCGCTTAAGTGTGTCAATGTCAGTGTCCCATCATTTTCGTCATAGCTCCAGCTAAGCATTATATCCGTTTCATACTGCTCGGTGCTGTCAGCTTCACTGCCCTCACTGCTCTGAGGCCCGCCGTACATTATAAGATTCACTTTATCTTCAGGCTCGTAGTACCATGAGCCTTCGAAATACTCAAGTATTTCGCTGTTACCGTAGCCGTAACCGTAAGTAGCCATACCGTCAGAGGTAAGCTCCATTGTAAGTGTAAGAAGCTCATCATTCAGGGTGTACTCGCCCCACCAGGAGCCGATGAAGCCAAGCTGTCCTTCGGTGCTTTCACCGTTGTTTTCAAAGTGTCCGCCGATTAAATCATAAGGTGTGAAATCGTAAATCTGCTGAGCTTTGCTGAGAGTCCCGTTTTCAAGGCTTAATGACGGATAATACTCTTGTGTCTTGCCGTCATCAGTAGTAATAACGACCTGAATATTAGGCATAATATCGCTGATATTACATCTTATAAAGGCCGGTGTTTCGCTGGTTTCGGCAAGATTTCTCACAACTGAACCGTTAGCATCTTCATCAAATGTATATTCGTTCAGAGCGATTTTCACACCCTCAGCAGGTACAACGGCATAAAACTCACTGCCCTCTACAGCATAAAAATCTTTACGTCTGATTTCTTCGAGAAAGCTGTGCTTCTCGTATATACCTTTATACTGCAAGTCCTCGATAATCATTCCTATATCTTCAGGATAATAGCCTAAATACGCAACACCGCAGATATAGTTTTCGTCTTTCATATACTTTCTGAATTCAGCGAGTGCTTTTTCACTCTCCGATTCAGTTACGGGTTCTGTGGTTGTTTCTTTTGTTGAGGGTACTGTTGTAGTTGGATCTTCACCGCCGCCACCGCAGGATGCAAGCAACAGCAGACTGAGAAGCACCATAGCAATAACCATAAATTTTTTCATATTATACTTCCTTTCACGCCCAAGGATTTTCACTTTCAGGCTTGCGGATATCAGCTAAAAGATATTGCTCCCAAAGGTACCACTTGCCGTCTTTGGCGAGTCTGAGCTGTACGCTTCTCGGACTGTCGGCACCGCCAGATGTAAGATAAAGTGTTGCGTACCCTTCATTCTGATAGCTGTAAGGATTTTCGCTGACAGTTATGCTGTATGGCTCAGAGGGAAGATAGTTATTATTCGGTGTTGCACCCTCAAAATATGAGCGTGGCACATAGTCTTTGTCTCTGAATCTGTCAGCAATAAACTGCTTATCCATAACGCTCAGAGATCTCGGTCCCCTTAAGAAATCGAGCATTTTCAAAGATAAATCTTTGTTTTCGGGATAAAAACAGAAGGCAAGAACCGTAAGTGCTGCAGAGCTGAAAGGATTATCCATTTTTGATTCGGGTAAAGCCGTAAAAGCTTCGTAGCTTTCGGGAAGTGAGCTGAAAGTGATCTTAACACTTTTGTTTCCGCCCCCCTGAACCGTTTTAGGTGTGGGAGGAGGGTTGGTCTTTAATTTATCGAAAAGTCCCATTCTGAGCCTCCTGATTAATTTTCTTCCTTCTTTTTAACAACGATGTAAACAATACCGCCGCCGATAAAGAGTGCAGCAGTAACAAACGCAAATATATGACCTGCTGTGCTGTTGCTTTCATTCTTCGCAAGAACTTCTTCGTGATTGAGAATTCCCTCAGTTGAAGCTATCAGACCCAATGAATCGTCTCTTACAAGTGCACCGTTTTTCTGAATACCAACAAAGGTGTATTCCATTTCATTGTCCATTGGCATAATTTTGTACTTATATCTTACAGCACCTTCGTATTCGTCTTTATAGCGTGTGTGCCCACCCTTGTCGTCACTGATATAAACTCCGTCAGTAACAACATAAGCATAATAATCCATAAGACCGGCTTCTTTAAGGTTGCTCTTCTCAAAGTCATCGTAATCCTGACTTACTGCAAGTCCGTTGAGCATGCCCTCATAGAGTTTGAATTCACCTACACTGCATTCTGCTGTGAGTGTCTGGGTTGAGCCGTCATCCATCCAGGACCAGTCATAGCCTGTACCCACAGACTTTGCGCCCACTGCGTACCAGCTCTGTTTTGTCGCCTTGATTGTGGGAAGCTTTAATCCTGTTTTCACATCAACCAAAGGAAGCTCAGCTTCAATCTTACCGGGTACAATAACAATCTTACTTCGTTTTCGGGGTAAACCTTTGCATCTGCAACATAAACTGCTTCTTTTAATTTTTCAGCAGCTTCGGGAGCCTGCCCCATTGCCTTGATGCCTAAAAAAGCGGTGAAGACACCGATAACAATCAATACTATACCAATAATTTTCTTTGCCATATTTTTTCATCCTTTCTAAGCATTAAACGGTGTACAAGAATATACACCGTTTAAAATTTTTATCAGAAGCTCTTGTTTCCGCCACCGTGAGTACGGCCTGAGGAGCTTGTATGAGTTGAGCCGCCTGAGCTGCTCTTAGCCTTCGGTGAGCTTGTAACATTTTTATACATAAAGTTATCATACTGAGCTGTAAGCATAACATTGCCCACATAATCAGCTGCATCAGCCTTCTGTACAACTGTCTTAAGCTTTGAAGCCTGAATCTTTACAATAAGGAAAGCAAGACCGAAACCTATTACTATTGCAAGAGGTATAGCAAGAAGAGAAATGCCTGTATCAATTGCATTTTCACACTCAGAAACGAAATTATCAAAGGCACCTGCAAAGTCACCGTTTTTGATGGGATTTATCATCATTTCGATAATTACATCAATTTCCATATCAGTAAGAAGGTCAATACCCTTACCGTGAGTCGAAATTGCAATGTTTCTGTTTCCGTCGCCCTCACCGGTGTTGAACACAACGATAAAGCCGTCATTGTTTTCACCGTAGCCGTAGCCGTTGTAATCATAAAAATCATCAGCAAAAGCCTGAGGATCCTTGCCCTCATAGCTGTCAACGGTAACAACACCAACTTCAATATCATTTGCTGCACCGAGCGCCTCAAGCTTTGCGAGAAGGTCGGTCTCTTCGCTATCTGTGAGTACATCTGCATAGTCTTCAACAAGGCTGAGAGTTCTGTCCACAGGTACAAACTCGGTTGTCGGCTCTGTTTCGGGAGCATCTGTCACAGGTTCATTAACTGCAGGAGCCTTGCTGAGAATAGCATCAACTGCTGCAAGATAAGCATAAGCACCCTCGTAGTAGGTTTCGGTATAAGCAAACGCATTCCAGAGAGTGTTAGCCTGAATATTCTCAGGGAAAAGATTTTCAGCTTCACCTGCACAGTAGAAAGCGTATTTGTTGTCGCCGTAGTTGTATGTAAGAGCGATACCGTTCTCTTCTGTTGCATTTGCATTATAGAGATCTTCACAATAGCCGTATGTTCCCTCTGTACCTACGCCGTCAATAACCGAAAGCAGAACACTGTAGCCGTATTCGTCTTCGATTTTCTGTGCATAGGTTTCAAGAGTACTGAGACTGCCGATGGCATTTGTCTGATCAAAAATATGAGTGTTTGCCGCTGATGCGGGTACAATCATAGAAAGGCAGAGAACAACTACTGTTAAAACTGCAAAAATTTTATTTTTCATTATTCTTACCTCCTTACATATTTCCTAATGCCCAGAGTATGCCATAAGCTACAGCACTCATCAAAGGCGTAAACATAGCAACTTTCTTCCAGAAAGCACTCTTGTCAAGAGGAAGATCACCGACAAACTTACCTGTCTGACCGTTCATTGCGAAGGTGTACTTCTTACCGTTCCAGGTGGTATTGAGAATCCACACAGGATAAAGAGCATAAGCATAAGAACCGTTGGCAATATTAACCTGAGAATTCTGAGGTATAACCACAGAATAGCCTGCAGACATTACAGTTTTTTCAAGGGCACTCACAACACTGTTTTTAACCCTTTCGTTAGCTCTCGGAACACTTGCATTAAGGTCAACATCATATTTATCGGCAAGATATCCTGCCATATATGCTGTGCTGAATGGTACTGCCTCATTAACATTGAAATGCTCAATGGATTCCATAAGTGTGTCATCCATCTTTGATGAGCCATCAACGGGAATGTTGGCAAAATCCATATTACCGCTTCTGTAGCAATCAAAATATGATGTTTCGGTGTAGTTGTTGTCACTGTCAGACCAGTGGCGTACCTTTTCAGCCTTGAAATCTGCTGTAGCGACAGCTGTACCCGTAAAGAGCCAATGAGGCACATATACACCCTTGATTTCATCAATATGATTCTGGTCCTTGAAAATCTTCGGCACCATTTTCTTAGAAGCGATAAATTTATTAAGTGCTTCCTTGGCTGCCTTTTTATCATATTTGAAAGGAATAATCAGATTGGGCTTCAGTCCGCCTGCAAACTGACTTGTCATAACCACGGGGTTATCACAGTAAGGGCAAGTTGTGGCACCTGTTGTTGCATCGGCAACGATTTCACCGCCGCAGGATTTACAGGTATAAACACCCATTCCGTTTATTTCGTCAGACTGCCACTGAGAAGCCTCAGTTTGCCAGGCAAAATTATCCTGACCGATATTTGCTGAATTTCCGGCAGCCTGCTCCATTGCAGCAACATCAAATTCTGCATCACAATAAGGGCACTTCATGCTCTGTGTGTTTGCATTAAACTCTATTGCACCGCCACAGCAAGGACATTTCTGT
Source organism: Clostridia bacterium (assembly GCA_017522205.1). GTDB lineage: Bacteria > Bacillota > Clostridia > Oscillospirales > Acutalibacteraceae > UBA6857. Next base: position 2,503 of record JAFWZS010000010.1, on the reverse strand, counting down.
TCAAGTAAGGTTGACATTTTAATCAACTCCTTCTAAATGTTTTTTCATTGAGTTATAAAGCTCAGTTGTTATTCCCGCAGCATATTCAGGAATGATATCGTTACTGCTGTAAGAATACTCATCTTCGCCCGTAGTAACATAAACCGATGTTATCGGGGCATCAAGGAGCATTTCTTCTGTCTCTCTGAGTTCACCCCAGGAAAAGATTCTGTACTTTTTGCAGATATCTCTGATTTCGGTTATGGCATCAGCTGAAACCTCTGCACTTTCTGATACTTCTTTATCAGATGTGAGAGAGCTGTAATCATATGTAACAATGGCTTTGCCGCTTTCGGTCATACGGATTTCAAGTGTTTCAGACGAGCCGTCCATGCCGCCACCACAAAAGTAACGGCACAGAACTATATCGTCTTCAGGTGTTTTTATCATTCCGTATTTATCAACAAGGCTGTTGTCAATATATTTTTTGATTGCAAAAACAGACAAAATCATAAGTATAACAACTATGAGAATTATAACTATCTTTATTTTCACAGTTTAATCAGTCTCTTCTGTTGCCGCAACCTGTGCAGAAAGCACCTTCATTGGTGTTACCGCAGCAATCGCAAACCCAAGTTGCTGAAGCAGCCTGAGCAAAAGCAGCATTATTCTGAGGAGCCTGCTGACCGTAAGTGTTCTGCTGATTGTACATGTTATTCTGCATAGGCTGACCATAGCCCTGCTGAGGCATCTGCTGACCGTAGGGATTCTGCTGATAGCCCATATTCTGAGGCTGACCGTAGGGAGCCTGCTGGTAGCCGCCCATCTGCTGACCGTACATATTGCCCTGAGGAGCGAAGCCGCCCATATTGTTCATAGGCATACCACCCATAGGCATACCGCCCATGCCCATATTGTTCATACCCATACCGCCGTTCATATTTACGTTACCGTTAACGCCGAGAGCATTCATAATGTCCATAGCCATCTTCTGATAGCGGTTGTATTCCATTGAGCCCATACCTTCAACACGGAAGTTATTGAGTTTTACTTCAAAATCGTCAAAGTAGGGGTTGCTTACAAGGAACTTGAGCTTGAAGTTGTAGTAGAAGTTATATCTGGGAGGATTGTAGCTTACATTCTGTCCCTGACCGTTCTTCATAAAGATTTCATCTCTGTCTTCGTCAATATCAAGACCGCAGGATGTGATTGAAGCGATGGGCATAACGTCCGGATTTTCTTCATCCCATGAGCCCGGTCTGTTGCGTGAAACAACAAAGTTGCCCTTCATCTGGTCGATATAAATCTTCTTGTCTTCACCTAATGTGAGTGTGGGTGAAAAAGCACGAAGAACAGCCTTATTTTCTTCACGGTACTGAAGATGAGCTTTCATCTGCTCAATAGTTGAGTGTCTTCTGTCATCGCAGAAGGGTGAAAGCTTTTTAGCGCAGTCTTTACACATATTACCGTCTTCAAGCTTTCTGTTGCCGAGCATACCTATCTTTTCACCGCAAATGTCACAAAATTTCTTGTCAAAAAGTCCCATAATTAATTTCTCCTTTTAATTGAATTATTTTATTTTATGCGGCTTTGTACTCTGCCGCTGAGTTACAGTTTAGTTTTATTATTTAGCGTCGCTTTCGTCGAAGATGTCACCGCATTCAGGGCAGAACTTGGGAGGATTCTTCGGGTCAGCAGGCTGCCAGCCGCATTTGTCGCATCTGTAAAGAGGCGCATCGGCAGGCTTTTTGCCGCCGCACTCAGGGCAGAACTTGCCTTTATTCACCGCACCGCATGAGCAAGTCCAGCCTTCGGGCTCTGCCGGCTTTGGTGAACCGCATTCGGGGCAGAATTTTCCGTTTACCGTTGCACCGCAGGCACATTTCCAACCGCCGCCTTCCAGAGGCTTCGGTTCAGGCTTCTTAGCTCCGCACTGAGGGCAGAAATTGCCTGTTGCAGTTGCACCGCAGGCACACTGCCAACCGCTTTGTGCAGGTGTCGCCGCATTTGCCATAGCCTGAGCCTGAGCGTTTACAAGTTGCTGAGCCTGTTGCTGTGCAACGCCTGCGTTATACATTGCCATGGGGTCAAAACCTGAGTTTGTTCCCATAGCAGCATTCATTCCCATAAAGCCCATCATAGCGCCGTTGGGGTTAGAAGCTGCAGCTTCCATTGCTGCTGCTCTTGCATCTGCTTCTCTGCCTGCCATCATAAAGGGATTTGAGCCCATTGCCATAGAATCTTCCAGCTTCTGTATCTTGGCTCTGTCTGCATCATTAAGCTTGATGGGATTAAGAGCAATTGAGTGAACTGAAATACCTCTGCCTTCTGTCCATGTGGTCTTGAGGGCATTGTTTACGGCATTTTTAAGCTCTGCTGTGTGTGCAGGAATCTGTGCAGGGCGAAGCTCAAGGGCAGAAAGCTCTGCAAATGCAGGCTGAAGTGCATCAATAAACTCTGCCTTAAGCTGACCGTCAAGCTCTTCTCTTGTGAATTCATATGTAGCATTACCGCAGATTTCAGT